>CAYLJK010000434.1:0-2160 GCA_964383975.1 uncultured Gemmatimonadales bacterium
CGCTCCGTGGCCGTGGACACCGCCCTGCGTGGCACCGGCCTCGGCGTCGCGCTGACGTGGGACCGGATCATCGAGGCGCGGCGGCGCGGCCTGCGTTCGCTCTGGCTGCTCACGACCACCGCCGCCGCGTTCTTCCCGCGGCTCGGTTTCCAGCGCGTGGACCGCGTGGATGCGCCACCGGACATCCAGGCGTCGCCGGAGTTCGCCACGGTCTGCCCCAGCACCGCCGTCTGCATGCAACTCCCGCTCGGCTGATGTCCCGCACCGTCACCGTCACCCGGACCTACCTCGAGATGCGCGCGGCGGACCAGCTGCGGCCGGCCGTGGCCGAGGACCCGCTGCTCCGGCTGGCGCGCGTGCCGGTGATGAGCGTCGCCCTGGCGCAGCGCCTCTACCGCGAGGTGGGCGCCGCGTACCACTGGACGGACCGCTGGCGCTGGACCGCGGCCGAGTGGCAGGCGTGGGTGACCGCCGTGGGGTCGGGGACGTGGATCCTGACGCGGGACGGCGAGCTGGCGGGGTTCTTCGAGCTGCGGACGGACCCCGACGGCGCCGTCGAGATCTCCCTGCTCGGCCTCACGGCGCCGTTCCAGGGCAGGGGGCTAGGGCGGTACCTGGTGACGCGCGCGGTCGAGACGGCGTGGGCTGTCGGCGCGACGCGCGTCTGGCTCCACACCTGCACCCTCGACCATCCCGCCGCGCTCCCCAACTACCTGGCGCGCGGCTTCGTGCCGTTCCGGACGGAGACCTACGAGGCGGAGCTGCCCGACGCCTGAACGGCAAGCGCGGCGGGCGCCCCGGTGAGAATCGCGCGCCCGTCGGCGGTGATCGCCACGGTGTGCTCGAAGTGGGCGGAGAGGGAGCCGTCGGCGGTGACGACCGTCCAGCGGTCGTCGAGCGTGCGCACGTCGGGGCCGCCGATGTTCACCATCGGCTCGATGGCGATGGTCATCCCGGCGGCCAGGCGGCGGCCGGTGCCGCGCCGGCCGAAGTTCGGCACCTGTGGCTCCTCGTGAAAGCTCGCCCCGATGCCGTGGCCCACCAGCTCGCGCACGACGCTGAAGCCGTCGGCCTCCACGACCTGCTGCACGGCGGCGCCGATGTCCCCCACCTGCCCGCCAGGGCGTGCCGCGGCGATGCCCGCGGCGAGCGCCCGCTGCGTCGTGTCGAGCAGCGCCGCTGCCCGGGCGCTCACCCGCCCGATCGGCAGCGTCACGGCCGCGTCGGCGTGGAGCCCGCCCACGCAGACGCCGCAGTCCACGCTCAGCAGGTCACCCTCGCGCAGCACGCGCTGCTTGGACGGGATCCCGTGCACGACCTCGTGGTTGATGGACGTGCACAGCGAGGCGGGGAAGCCGTAGAGCCCCTTGAAGGAGGGCGCGGCACCGGCGTGCGAGCGGATGAACCGCTCGGCGAGACGGTCCAGCTCCGCCGTCGAGACCCCCGGCGCGGCGTGCTCCCGCACCAGCGCGAGCGTATCGTGGACGATGCGCCCCGCGCGGGCCATCGTCCCGATCTCGCGGGCGGACTTGACCGTGATCACGCCGCGGCCGCCGCCATCCGATCGGCGATCGCCTCGACAGCCCCCTCCCCCGGCACCCGCCGCACCACGCCGCGCCCCTCGTAGAAGGCGATGAGAGGCTCGGTCTGCTGGCGGTAGACGGCCAGCCGCTGGCGGATCGAGGTGGGGTTGTCGTCGCTGCGCCCCTCCTTGGCCGCGCGGCCGAGCAGCCGCTGGACCAGTTCCTCCTCGTCCACGTCCAGCAGCAGCACGCGGTCCACCCGGCGCTGCTTCGCCGCGAGCATCCGGTCCACCGCCTCGGCCTGGGGGATGGTGCGCGGAAAGCCGTCCATCAGGATCCCGCGCGCGGCCGCGGCCGAGTCCAGGATCTCCTGGATGAGGCCGAAGATGACGGCGTCGGGCACGAGGAGCCCCTGGTCCATGTAGCCCTTGGCCTCGCGCCCGAGCGGCGTCCCGTCCCGCACCGCGGCGCGGAGCAGGTCGCCGGTGGAGACCTGGGGGATGCCGAGACGGGTCGCGAGCAGCTTGCCCTGCGTGCCCTTGCCGGAGCCCGGGGCTCCGAGGATCATGAGGTCCATCGAGGTGGCCCTGTCAGAAGGTCCCGGAAGATAGTGTGGGACGGGGAGGAAGGTGAGAAA
>CAYLJK010000435.1:0-2147 GCA_964383975.1 uncultured Gemmatimonadales bacterium
GCCTCTGCGAGCGCCTGGGGGTGAAGCGCGGCGAGACGCGGGCGGACGGCGCGGTGTCGGTGGACTACACGTCGTGCACCGGGATGTGCGACCAGGGTCCCGCGGCGCTGGTGAACGGCTTCGCGGTGACGCGGCTGACGGCGGAGCGGGCCGACCGGATGGCGGCGCTGGTGGACGCGGGGACGCCGCTGGAGGGGTGGCCGCGCGAGTGGTTCCACGTGGACGACAACATCCGGCGGCGCGACCTGTCGCTGCGCACGGTCGTCGAGCCGGGGGCGGCGGTCCAGGCTGTGCTGAAGCGGGGCCCGGAGGCGATCCTCCGCGAGCTGACCGCCTCGGGGCTGCGCGGCCGAGGCGGCGCGGGGTTCAACTGCGCGATGAAGTGGAAGCTGTGCCGCGAGGCGCCGTGGACGCCGCGCTACGTGACGTGCAACGCCGACGAGGGGGAGCCGGGGACGTTCAAGGACCGGGTGCTGCTCGCGAGCTACGCGGACCTGGTCATCGAGGGGATGACGTTGTGCGGGCTCGTGATCGGCGCCGAGCTGGGGTTCATCTACCTGCGGGCTGAGTACGAGTACCTGCACGCGGCGCTGGAGGAAACGCTGGCCCGGCGCCGCGCCGACCGGTTGCTGGGGCCGGACGTGCTGGGCTCGAAGCGGGCGTTCGACGTCCGGATCCACCTCGGCGCGGGGGCCTACGTCTGCGGCGAGGAGACGGCGCTCATCGAGTCGCTGGAGGGCCGGCGTGGGATCCCGCGGGTGCGGCCGCCGTTCCTCGCGACGCACGGGTATCTCCAGCACCCGACCTGCAACAACAACGTCGAGACGTTCGCGCAGGCGGCCCAGATCGCGGTGCTGGGCGGCGCGTGGTTCGCCTCGGACGGGACGGAGAAGTCGAAGGGGACGAAGCTGCTGAGCGTCTCGGGAGACGTGGAGCGCCCGGGGATATACGAGTACCCGTGGGGCGTCACCGTGCGGCAGGTGCTGGAGGACGCGGGCGTGGCGGGCGAGGTGCAGGCGGTGCAGGTGGGCGGTCCGTCGGGGACGATGATCGGGGTCGACGAGCTGGACCGGCAGATCGCCTACGAGGACCTGCCGACGGGCGGCTCGTTCATGGTGTTCAACGCGACGCGCGATGTGGTGCTCGTCGCCCAGAACTTCGCCCACTTCTTCGCCAGGGAGAGCTGCGGCTTCTGCACGCCGTGCCGGGTGGGGACGCAGGTGCTGCGCCGCACCCTCGACAAGATCATCGCGGGGCACGGCACGGAGATGGAGCTGGGGGAGTGCGAGGAGATCGGGCGGCTGGTGAAGAGCATGAGCCACTGCGGGCTCGGCCAGACCGCGGCGAACCCGATCCTCGACTCGCTGCGGCGCTTCCGCGACCGCTACGAGGCCCGCCTGGTCACGCGGGACTTCGTGCCGGACTTCGATCTGGACCGTGCGCTGGCCGAGGCGCGGGCCCTGACGGGCCGCGACGACGCGTACGCGCACCTCGACCGGTAGGGGGCGGGGATGAAGCAGTTCACGTTCGCGATTGACGGCGCGGAGGTGCCCTTCGAGCCGGGGCAGACGATCATGCAGGCGGCCGAGGCGGCGGGGGTGTACATCCCGCACCTCTGCCACCACCCGGACTTCAAGCCGCACGGCAGCTGCAAGCTCTGCACGGTGAAGGTGAACGGGCGGTATGCCACGGCCTGCACGCTCCCGGCGGCCGACGGCATGGTGGTGGAGAACCACACCGAGGAGCTGGAGGCGGACCGGCGGCGGCTCACGCAGATGCTGTTCGTGGAGGGGAACCACTACTGCCCGTTCTGCGAGAAGAGCGGGAACTGCCAGCTCCAGGCGGTGGCCTGCGCGGCGGGACCGGAGTTCTGGGCCACCAGCAGCCCCTCGCCCGAAGGGGCGGCCAGGAGGAAGATCCGGTCCGTCCCCGGCGCCCCCTCGGCTCCGGGCGTGCGCGCGGCCTGCTGGAAGAAGAGAAGCCCCCTTCGCTCCTCCGTCCGTCCGATCAGGGTGGCGGGCGCCAGGTACTCGCGCTGGCCCGTGGCCCCCGTCCACTCGAACAGCGGCGCGCCCGGCTTCAGGCGCAGCTCGCCCGCGCGGGAGCGGAAGACGAGCGCCACCGGCTCCGCCCCGTCCCCCACCAGC
>CAYLJK010000436.1:0-2140 GCA_964383975.1 uncultured Gemmatimonadales bacterium
GCCGCGGACGGCCCCGCCGACGACGAGCACGTCGCCGTCGATGACCGCGCCGGGCTCGAGGAGCAGGTCGCCGTTGATGACCATCAGCGCGCCGCTGATGCGGCCCGCGATCGTCACCGGACCGCCCAGCACCGCGACGTCGCCGTCGATGCCGCGCGCGGCCGGCAGACGCGTCGCGCCCGCCAGGTGCAGCGTCCCCGGCGCGTTGTAGAACCGGATCACCTCCATCGCCACCTCGCGCTGCAGTCCGCGCGGCAGGCCGCGCGGCCCCACGACGGGACGGATGACGATGACGGAGTCCTGGGCCGGCAGCACCGACGGCGTGCCGAGGGAGCCGACGGCCAGCAGCATGGCGAAAACTGCGTGACGCATACCTGTCTCCGGTCGTGACCGACCGACCACAAAGCACGGGCCGTGCCGTGCACCGGCCGCGGCCCAACGCCCGGTCTTCCTTCATCTTACACCAGCGGGCCGCCGCCTGCTCACCCCGTCCGCTGTCTGCGGGAGAGGAGACCGGCGTGTCCGTTCGACACGGCCGCTACTCCGGCGGCTCTATCCCCAGCCGTTTCAGCCGCCGATAGAGGTTGGCCCGGTCCGTGACCAGCATCCGCGCCGCCTCGGCGATGTTCCCGCCGGCCGCCGAGAGGGCCCGGGTGATAAGGACGCGCTCGAACCGGTCCAGCTCCTCGCTGAGCGGCACCGGCCGGCCCGGCGACGGCAGCGCCGGCGAGGCCGTGGCGCCCCCCGCGGGCAGCGACGCGCTCACATCCGCCCCGCTCACCGGGCCCGTTCCCGAGAGGATGATGATGCGCTCGACGATGTTCGCCAGCTCGCGCACGTTCCCCGGCCACGGATGCCGCACCAGCAGCTCCATCGCCTCGGGCGTGAAGCGCACCGGCGCCCGGCCGATGCGGCTCGCGATCGCGGCGGCGAAGTGGGCGACCAGCTCGGGGATGTCCCCAGGCCGCTCCCGCAGCGGCGGGCAGTTGATCGGGAACACGTTCAGCCGGTAAAGCAAGTCCTCGCGGAAGGCACCGTCTCGTGCCGCGCGGGCCAGGTCGCGGTTCGTGGCCGCCACGACCCGCACGTCCACCGGGATCGGGCGCTCACCGCCCACGCGCTCGATCTCGCCCGCCTCCAGCGCGCGCAGCAGCTTCGCCTGTGCCTCGGCGGAGAGGTCGCCCACCTCGTCGAGGAACAGCGTGCCGCCGTCGGCCAGCTCGAAGCGCCCGGTCCGCCGCTCGGTGGCGCCGGTGAAGGCCCCGCGCTCGTGGCCGAACAGCTCCGATTCCACCAGCTCGCGCGGGATGGCCGCGCAGTTGACCCGCACGAACGGCCCGTCGGCCCGCGTGCTCGCGGCATGGATGGCCGCCGCGACGAGCTCCTTCCCGGTGCCCGACTCGCCGGTCACCAGCACCCGCGCCTCAGTCGCCGCAACCCGCGCGATCAGGGCGCGCAGCTCGGCCATCTGCGGCGAGGAGCCGACGATCGTGGCCGTCGGACCGAGCGCCTCGCGCAGCGCCTCGGCCTCGGCACGCGCCTTCGCCAGCGCGAGCGCCGACCGGAGCGTGACGACGACCGTCTCGGGGGCGAGCGGCTTCTCGAGGAAGTGGAAGGCGCCGAGCTTCGTCGCGCGCACCGCGTCCTGGAGCCCGGCCCGCCCACTCATCATGATGACCGGCAGCCCGGGGGCCTCGGACGTGAGCTGCTCCAGTGTGGCGAGCCCGTCCGGCCCGCCCGGCATCGAGAGGTCGAGGAAGACCGCGTCCGGGCGGCGGCGCTGCACGGCCGCCAGCGCCTCCGTCCCGTCCGCCGCCTCCGCGACGCGGAACCCCTCGGCGGCGAGCACCGCGCCAAGCATCCGGCGCAGGTTGGCCTCGTCGTCCACCAGCAGGACCAGCGGGGCGCGGGTCACGCCGCCCCCGTCGGGAGCGTCACCGTGAACGTCGTCCCGCGTCCCGGCGCGCTGTCCAACGCGAACGTGCCGCCGTGGTGGTGGACCGTCTGCCGCACGATCGCGAGTCCCAGGCCCGTCCCGCCGGGCTTCGTGGTGTGGTACGGCTCGAAGACGTGCGGCAGATCCTGCTCCGGGATCCCCACCCCGTCGTCGCTGATCGTGACGATCACGGTGCCGGCGACG
>CAYLJK010000437.1:0-2124 GCA_964383975.1 uncultured Gemmatimonadales bacterium
TCGGCGGGACGAGGGCGTTGACGTAGTCGGGGTCGCGGCACAGCGGCGCGGCGCCGCCGACGCGGCGGAAGACGACCTCCTCGCCGACGCGCACCGGACCGACCAGGACCTGCTCGCGCGCCAGGGTGTCGAGCACCCGGTCGAGCGCGTCGGCGGCGAGCCACCAGCGGCCGTCCATCATGGGCCCTCCTACACTCGCGCCACGCGGACCGCGCGCGGCCGGAAGACGGGGATACGCAGGGCCGGATCAAGCGCCAGCGCCCCGAGCGCCCCCCCGGCCTGTTCCCAGCACCTGAGCGGGACGGCGACCGTGCCCTCGAGCACGCGCGGGTCCACGCGCGCGGCGAGCGCCACCTCGCCGCTGTCGCTCTCCAGCCGCACTCGGGCGCCGGTGCGCACACCCGCGGCCTTCGCATCCGCGGGCGCGAGACCCACCACGCCGTCCGGGAAGTCCGCGAAGCTGCCCCGCGCCTCCCGCCACGCCGTGATCGTGGCGCGCACCAGGGCGTGGCCACCCCAGAACGTGGAGGCGTCGAGCGCGGCGACGAGCGGGTAGTCCGGCGTGGGGTCGTCCGGCGCGAGCGCGCCGGCCGCCGGCACGAACGGCTCCGGTCGTCCCGGGTCCTCGTCGCCGTCGAGCAGCTCGATGAGCCAGCGCGCCACGCCGCCCTCGGCCAGCGACCCCGGCGGCCGGTGCCGCGGCTCGACCGCCCGCGCACGCCCATCCCCGCTCACGATCGTGCCTTCCTTCTCGTGTAGCAGCGCGCCCGGGAGCAGGACGTGCGCCGCCTCCGCGGTGCGGGTGCGCACCGCGTCCACCACCATCACCAGGTCCAGGGCCGCGAACGCCCGCGAGGCGAGCGCGGGGAACCACTCGAAGGGATCGTCGGCGAAGATGAGCAGCGCGCGCAGCCACCCGGCCGCCGCGCGCTCCAGCATCTCGTACGCGCTCAGGCCGCCGGGCTGCGGCACCACCCCGGCCTCGAGGAGGCTGCGCTGATCGGCGTAGTCGGCGAGGAAGGCGCCGCGCGCGCCGAACGCGCGCTGCGCCGCCGCGCCCTGACCCGCCAGCGCCACCTCCGAGGACCAGAGCACCAGGCCCGCGTCGGCGAGCGCCGCCGCCGTCTCGACCTCGCGCCCCGGACGGCACCGCTCGTGGCCATCGAGGAGCGGCGCGAGCTGCGGGACGCGGCTGCTCACGACCTTCACCGTCGCCCCGCGCGCGTGCGCCTCGAGCACCCGCCGTCCCACCTGGGCGTGACGCGCCGCCAGCTCCACCCCCACGATCACGAGACGCGGGGCCTCCGCGACGGCGGCCAGGTCGAGCGGTGTCGCGCCGGTGCAGCCGAGGCGCTGGAGGGAATCGAGGTGCGGGGTGCCGATGCTGCGGGCGAGAGCCCGCAGCAGGCGGGTCTCCTCGTAGGTGAGGCGGGCCGAGCCGAGGATGCCGATGCTCTCGGGACCGTGGCGGTCGCGGATCGCACGGAGCTGGTCGGCAACCCGGAGCACGGCCGGTTCGGTGTCCGTCGGCGTCCCAGGGTCACCCCGGGACCGCACTCGCGAGCGTGTCACGCGCAGCGGCGAGTCCGCCAGCTCGCCCGTGGACCACCCGCGCAGACACAGCGCGCCGCGCGCGACCGGGTCGCGGAGGAGCGGGTAGGCGACCCCGTCCTCAAGGAGCATCCCGCAGCCGGCACCACAGAAGGGGCAGACCGTCGCTGATGCGGTGCCGGTCCCGAACTCCAGTTCGGTGACCATGCGAATCCTCCCCCTCGTGAAAGTGTTCACAAAGTTCGAAAAAGCGCAAGTCCAAGCCGAACGAGCGTTCGAGAACTTGTTGCGATACTTGAGGTTATGAGGATTCTGATGCGGAATGTTCGAAGATCGGGAGGCGTTCAGACACCCGTCCAGGCCTCGGGGGCCGGCCGTGTTCGACAACGGCGCGGGCGGCAGCGGACTGACCGCTCCGCCGCCGCCCGGTTCCGCCGCCCAGGGCCCCGTTACAGGACGTGGATGTGGCGCTTCTCGCAGATGTCCCGGAGGATCTTCGGCCACACGGTGACCGAGACCTCGCCGAGGTGGGCCTTCCGCGAGTAGTCCATGGTGGGAGACCACTCGCTGTCC
>CAYLJK010000438.1:0-2123 GCA_964383975.1 uncultured Gemmatimonadales bacterium
GCGCGAGCAGGGCCGCGTGCGGCACCGCCGTCACGGCGAGCCCCACGCCGGGATACGTCAGCCGCCGCGTCTCGCCGTCGGCCACGTCCACGCCGGCCTGCGCCATCAGTCGCAGGATCGAACCGGCCTCGGTCGAGCGGGGCGTGTCGTGGTTCCCGGCGATGAGCACGATCGGCGCGCCGGGCAGCGCGCGGCGCAGCCGCGCGAGCTGCGTGAACCCCTCGATGATCGAGCGGTTGGTCGGGCGGACCGCGTGGAACAGATCGCCCGCGAGCAGGACCGCGTCCGGGGCGCGGGCGATGACGGCGTCCACCGCCCGGCGGAACGCCGCCGCGACGTCCGCCTCCCGCTGGTTCACGCCGTCCTCGTCCAGCCGCTGGAACTGGCGGAAGCCGAGATGCGCGTCCGCGAGGTGCGCGATCCTCATCCGTCCCTACCGGGCACCTGCCCCCTCCCCTACCTTTCGCCGCGTCATGGCCCCACGCGCCCTCCGCCTGGCCCGGCGGCTCGTGATGCTGCTGCTCCTGAGCGCCCTCGCGGCCCCCCTGGCGGCGCAGGATTCCACCCGCGTGCGGCCCACCACCGCCGCCGCGCCGCCCGACTCCACGCAGCGCCCCGACTCCCTCCGCCAGCGCCCCGACTCCGCCCGCGCGGCGACGCAGGTCCCGGTGCCGCGCATCCGCGTCCCCGCGCCCCTCCAGCCGCCGTGGCGCTTCCAGCTCGACCTCGGCTTCCAGGACATCGCCGGTAACCGCGACCTGCGCGTCTTCAACGGCGCCTTCACCATCGAGCGCCGCCGCCAGGACGCCTTCCTGCTCAACACGAAGCTGGAGGCCCGCTACGGTGAGAGCAACGGCAGCCGCTCCGTGGATGCCCAGTCCGCGCGCCTGCGGTTCGACTGGCATCCGCGCGAACTCGTCTCGCCGTTCCTCGGCCTCGACTTCGTCCGCGACCCGATCCGGCGCATCGCGCTGCGCACCCAGGTCGGGACCGGTCTCAACCTCAACCTCGCACGGACCGACGAGAACCGGACCCTCCTCTCACTCGGCTTCGTCGGCGACTTCCAGACCTACACCCACGGCGTCGCGCCGTCGCACACCGAGGACACGCGCATCCACCTGCGCGCCGCCTCCACGCGGTTGTGGGGCCAGGCGATCCGCTTCGACGCGACCGCCAAGGTCCAGCCCAATACACGGACGTTCGAGGACTATCTCGCGACGCTGGACCTGCAACTCCGCTTCAGTCTCACGCGGCGCACCGGCCTCGTCGCCCGCTACCAGTACGGACGCGACTCGCGCCCGGCTCCCGGGGTCAAGCCGGACGACCGCACCTTCGACTTCTCGCTCTCGTTCGTCTGGTAGCGGCGGAGCGGCGCCTAGGCGCCCTCCTCCATCGGGAATGGCGGCACGCCGGTGAGCCAAAGGCCCGCGAGCTCCTGCTGCTCGTCCACCTCGACCAGCAGGCCGTCGGCCACCTGCACCGGCTGCGCGCGGCGCGCCGAACCCACCCGGATGCGGAAGACCGACTCGTCGGCGTTGGTCTCGATGGTGATGGCGGTGTCCACCTCCACGGCGGCCACGGCGGCCTTCCCCTTGCGGGGCGGCAGGAGCACGTCGCCCGCCACCGCCTCCGCGGGCGGCCGCAGCGCGGCCACCGTCCGCACGTCGGGCCACACCACCACCTCCACCCCGCGGATCGCCCCCTCCGCCACGTCGAGCAGGATGAAGGAACCGTCGGCGCCCTCCAGCTCGACCGAGCCGGTCAGGCCGCCACCCGGGTGCTTCGGCGCGCCGCGGACCGCGCCCGTGAGGATGTCCGTCTCCGGGTCCCAACGGTAGGTGACGCGCGGGGCCTTACCCGCGCGGGGCACGATCTGCGCGCCGAGGGCCATGGCGGCGCTAACATACGCCCCGCCGCGGGGGGCGGCAAGCGAAACCGCCGCTACGGCGTCACCTTCTCGAGGCGGGGGGCCTGAGCCTCCGCCCCCACCCGGCGCACGAACCGGACCAGCCGGTCCATCCCCTCGCGCAGCGCCTCGTCCGACGCCGCATAGCTCATCCGCACCCAGCGGTCGTCCCCGAACGCCGCCCCCGGCACCAGCGCCACCGCCTCCTCGGCGATGA
>CAYLJK010000439.1:0-2122 GCA_964383975.1 uncultured Gemmatimonadales bacterium
CAGGAGCGGCTGCGGGACCTGGAGGAGCTGCTGCGGCAGGCGATCACGCCGGAGCTGCGGCAGCGGCTGGAGGAGCTGCGGCGCGCACTCCAGAACCTGGACGCGCGGCAGGTGCAGGAGGCGCTGCGGCGTCTCGCCGAGCAGCAGGGCCGGCTGCGCGACGAGCTGCAACGGAGCGCGGAACTGTTCGAGCGTGCGGCCCTCGAGGGCGCGCTCCAGACGGCGGCGGCCGAGGCGGAAGCGCTGCGGCAGGCGCAGGAGCGGTGGAACGCGCGGGCTCCGGCGGCGTCGGACAGCGCCGCGGAGGCGGCCGTCGCGGCGGCGCTCCGGCGGGAGGCCGATTCCCTCACGGCCGACCTGCGCGCGCTCGCCGAGCGGCTGGCCCGCCGCGGCGACTCGTCGGCGGCGGGAGCGCTCGCACCAGCGGCGGACTCGGCGGCGGCGGCGGCCGCGGCGATGGGGCGTGCGTCGGAGGCGATGCGGGCCGGTCGGCGCGCGGAGGCGTCGCGCGGCGGTGCCCGGGCGGCGCAGGCACTCGGCGACGTGCCCGAGGCACTCCGCATGCTCCAGCAGCGGCTCGCCGAGGGGTGGCGCGCGGAAGTGCGCGAACGGCTCGGCCGCACGATGCAGGAGACGGTGACCCTGGCGCAGGAGGAGCAGCGGCTCGCGCGCGAGCTGCGGCGCGGTGAAGCGCCGGACGCGCGAGGGCGGCAGGCGGCCGTGGAGCAGGGGATCGGCCAGCTGATGCGGGCGCTCCAGGAGGCGGCCGGCCGCCACGCGCTGGTTCCCACGCGGCTCGGCGGCGCGCTGGCGCAGGCACGCGACCTCGTGGCCCAGTCGCGGCAGGCCCTCGAGGGGCCGGCGCCCAGCGCGGAGGAGTCGGCCCGGCAGGCCCAGGAGGCGTCGCAGGCACTGGCGGCGGCGGCCCTGCAGATGCTGCGGACCAGCCGCGACGTCGGTTCGGCGCAGTCCGGCTCCGGGCTCGCGGAGGCGATCGAGCGCATGGGGCGGCTCGCCGGGATGCAGGGACAGCTGAACGAGCAGCTCGGCGGGCTGCTGCCGCTGCTCGGCGGCGGCGAGGAGGTGGTGCTGCGGCAGTTGCAGCAGCTCGCACAGCAGCAGCGTCGTATCGCGAACGCGATGGAGCGCCTGGGGGGTGCGGGGATGCCGGGGCGCCCGGAAGAGATGGCGGAGGAGGCGCGGCAGCTGGCCGACCGCATCGAACAGGGCCGCTTCGACCGCGCGACGCTCGAGCGGCAGCAGCGGTTGTTCCGGCGCATGCTCGAGGCCGGGCGCTCGCTGCGCAACGAAGACGAGCCCGAGGACCCGGAGCGCCGCAGTCGCACGGCGGTGGCGACGCCGGGCGTCGCGGGCGGACGTCCGCTCCGCGGCGCGGCGCTCCGCTATCCCCCGCCGTCGTGGGAGGCGCTGCGGACCCTCGCGCCCGCGGAACGGGCGCTGGTGCTCGACTACTTCCGGCGGCTCAATGCGGCGGATCGCTAGCCTCGTCGCCGGCGCACTGTTCGCGGCCGCCCCGCTCGGCGCCCAGGGGGTGACCGGGATGCTGGCGCGGGCCTTCGACCTCGAGCGCGAGCAGCGCTGGGCCGAGGCGGCGGCCGCCTATGGCCAGGTGCTTGCCGCGGACCCGGCGAACGTGAACGCGGTGCTTGGCGCGGAGCGTGTGTACACCGAGCTGGGCCGCCGTGATTCAATCCTCGCGATCGTCGCCCGTGCGCTGGAGGCGGACCCCACGCACGCGGTCCTGCGGACGGTCGAGGTGCGCACGGCGCGCGCGCGGGGCGGAGAGGCCGCGGCCGTGGAGGCGATCGGTCGGTGGATGGCGGCCGTGCCGCCGAGCGCCGCGCCGTGGCGGGAGCTGGTGCAGGTCCTCCTGGGCGCCGGCGAGGTGGAACAGGCGCGCGAGGCCGTGGGTGAAGCGCGACGCCGGCTCGGTGACACGACGGCCCTCGCGGCGGAACTGGCCCAGGCGGAACAGGCATCCGGCGACTGGGGGCGCGCGGCGTCTGCGTGGCAGGTCGCCGTGGCGCGCGAGCCGGCGGAGGCCGGGGCGGCGGTACTGCGGCTGCGGCTCGCGCCGCCCGATCAGCGGGAGCGCGTGCTG
>CAYLJK010000440.1:0-2119 GCA_964383975.1 uncultured Gemmatimonadales bacterium
CGGTCGAGCGCCGCGGCGGTCCGGGCGGTGGCCGCGCGGACGGCCTGGGCGGCGCTCTCGACCTCCTGCGCGGAGCGGCGGCCCTCCTCGCCCGCCGCCGCGGCGTCGTGCGCGGTGGCGCGCAGCTCCGTCATCGCCTCCTCGGCGCGGCCGACCAGCTCGGCGGCGCGCAGCGCCCCGGTCTCGGCGCGGTGCGTCGAGGCGGTCACCTCCTGGGAGCTGGCGTGGATCTCCTCGCTCGTAGCCGTGAGGTGCTCCACGTACTGGGCGGTCTGCTCGGACGACTCGACGAGCGGGGCGACCAGCGCGTTCAGCCGCAGCGCGAGGGCCAGGCTCGGGGCGATCCGGCCGAGGAGGACGGCGTCGAGCTCCCGGTACATCGCCGGGTCGCCGTGCCGGACGGTCCAGGCGCCGACCAGCCGGTCGGCCTGATGGAGGGGGACCACGATCTCCGCGTGCCGCTGCGCCACCGCGGCCCCGCGCACCGACGTGGACACGACCGGCGCCTTGCGGCGGATCGCCTCGCCAAGGAGCCCCTCGTCGGGGCTGAGGCGCTCGCCGCGCGTGCCGCCGGCGGTGTCCGCCACCAGTTCCATCTCGTGGCGCAGGTCGTCGTAGCGGAGGAAGCGCATCTCATCCCACGGCACGAGCCGGCGGGTAAGCGCCTGGATCGTGGCGAAGTTACGCTCCAGGTCGATGTCCGCCGCGATCGCACCGGCCAGGCGCTGGATGAGACCGAGTTCGTCGGCCCGCACGCCTTCGCGCGCGATCCAATGAGCGAGGACGGCGAAGCCGAGCTGGGCGGCGCCGACGGCGAGGCGGAACGGCACGCTCGGCGCCTCCATGGTCCACACCCACGCGACCGCGATGGCGATGCTCATCGCGCTGACCACGGCCTCCCAGCGCAGCGTGAGACGGGCGTCCACCCAGGCGATCGCCTGCGCCGACGCCGCCAGCTCGAGGTAGAACGTGGCGTTGACGAAGAGGGGCAGGACGACGACGAGGAAGGCCAGCGGGAGCAGGTTGTCCGGGAGCAGCGCGCCGCCCCCGATCGCGCCGCCGAGCTGTTCGTACGCGAAGCCGACGAGCGCCGTTCCGAGCGTCAGGTGCCCGGCGTTGACCACCGCCGCGCGCGGCCGCAGGCGGCGGAAGAGCAGATCCCCCGCCGGCATGCCCAGGAGCGAGACGAGGGACCCGAAGGCCCACCCGTGCCTCAGCACGGCGTAGGTGTCCACGGCGAGGACGAAGGAGGCGAACCCCTTGCCGGGGAGCTGGATACCGAAGCGTCGCGTCGCCGCCATCGCCGCCACGCAGGCGATCAGCTCGACGAGGGGGAACGGCTCCGGGAAGCTCGCCGTCCAGACGGCGGCGGCGATTGCGAGGACGGACCCGGCGACGACGCCGGTCTGGATGAGCGCCTCGTTCCCGGCGACCTTCTCCTGGATAGTGCTGGACAACGTGTTGTCCTCGCGCTACTTCCTGATACTGACTGATGACTCAGTCATTGTTCGCCTCTGGACTGCGCGCGGCTCGGAGTGCCGGTGGCATGTCCGGCCCGCGAGGTTAAGCCGCTCCGGATGCCGCGTCAAGACGACTGTTCCTTGGAGCGGCGCGGTGCTAGTCTGTGGTCCGACGCGTCGCACGAGGGAGGGAGCCCGATGAAGGTCCGGATCGAGTACTGCGTCGTCTGAAACTACGAGCCGCGCGCCGCCGGTCTGGCGGCGGAGGTCCGGGCGAGGTATCCGGAGGCGGACGTGGAGCTGGTCCCCTCCTCGGGCGGCGTCTTCGAGGTGGAGGTGGACGGGCGGGTGGTGTTCTCCAAGCGGCGGCTCGGGCGGCATGCGGAACCGGGTGAGGTCCTGGGGCTGATCGGATGAGCATGCGGATCGCACTCTCGACGGGCGGCGGGGACGCGCCCGGTCTCAACGCCGTCATCCGCGCCGCGGTGCTCGCCGCCCTCGGCCGCGGCTGGACGGTGTACGGCATTCAGAAGGGCTACGGCGGCCTGCTCGGCGACGCGCGCGTGGTCACGCTCACGCGCGATAGTGTCCGCGGGATCACGCATGTCGGCGGGACGATCCTCGGGACGACGAACCGCGTGGACCCGTTCAAGTGGCCG
>CAYLJK010000441.1:0-2113 GCA_964383975.1 uncultured Gemmatimonadales bacterium
GGTCATCGCGGTCGTGATGACCTCGTCTCCGGGCTGGAGATCGGCGGCGAGCAGGCTCAAGTGCAGCGCCGCCGTGCACGAGTTGACGGCGGCGACGTGCTCCACCCCGCGGTACGCGGCGAACGCGGCCTCGAACCGCCGCACCAGGGGGCCCGTGCCGATCCACCCGGAGCGCAGGCACCCGACGACCTGCTCGACCTCGGCGTCCCCGATGAGCGGGGCCCCGAAGACGAGGAAGGGCTCCTCCCGGGGCAGTCCGGTCGTCACGCGTGCTCCAGGATCCGGTTGCCGTTCGCCAGGAGGATCTGGTTCGCGTCCATGAGCGATTCGAACGTCCCGGCGTCGGTCCAGCGCCCGCGGACCACGCTGTACTTCAGCGTGCCGGCCTCGACGTACGCGTTGTTCACCGCCGTGATCTCCAGCTCCCCGCGCTCGGAGGGCCGGATCGAACGGATGACGTCGAAGACTCCCGGGTCGTACATGTAGCACCCGACCACCGCGTAGTTGCTCTTCGGCCGGCTCGGCTTCTCCTCGATCGCCACGATGTGTTCCTCGTCCATGGCGGCGACGCCGAAGCGTTCCGGGTCGCCGACCTCCTTCAGCAGGACCCGCGCGCCGTGCTCCTGCTCCCGGAAGGCGTCCACGTAGGGCTTGATCGAGTACTCGAAGACGTTGTCGGCGAGGAGGATGACCGTCGGACCGCCGCGCGCGAACTGCTCGGCCAGCGCCAGGGCGTGCGCGATCCCGCCGGCCTCCTCCTGGACGCGGTAGGTGAACTGGCAGTCGAAGCGGCGGCCCGAGCCGAGCGAGTTGACGATGTCTCCCATGTGCTCGGTCGAGGTCACGACGAGGACCTCCTTGATCCCCGCGCCCGCCAGCTGCCGCACCGGGTGCCAGATCATCGGCTCCCGGCCGACGGGCAGGAGGTGCTTGTTCGTGATCTCGGTCAGCGGCGCGAGCCGGGTTCCCTTGCCTCCCGCGAGGATCACACCCCGGATGTCCACGGTGCCTCCCGTCCGGTCAGAGCGGCAGTGCCTCGGCGACGGCCGGCGCGAGCGTCTCGGCGACCCGCACCGCCAGCGCGGCCGCGTCCTCGCCGGACCGCACCGGCACGACGACGCGCACCAGCGCTTCGTCGCTGCGGCGCCGCAGCGCCGCGTCCCGCAGCAGGTCCCACTTCACCCGGTACTCGTTGCTCGCCACCCGCCCCCGCCCCTGGTACCAGTACAGCACCAGCGCCTGCTGCGTCCGGTTCTGGAGCAGGTAGCGGTTGACGATCACCGTGTCGGTCCCCGCCACGATGCGCTGCGGCTGGTTGGTGAGCGGCTCCCACCCCGAGCCGGGCAGGCAGTTGCGCGGCGAGTGGATCGTCTTGCCCTGCGTCTGGCGGTCGTAGTACCCGATGTACACCGAGAACTCGTAGGCCCGCGTCGTGTCCGCCGACGGGAAGATGCGCATCAGGTAGTCGGTCACGCCGGCCACCTGGCGCTCCTCCTCCGAGATGGTCAGGTCGCGCCCGGCCAGTCCTTCGATAGTGTCGGGCACGGCCGCGGCCAGCGGCATCCGCAGCGACAGCGCCCGCTGAGCCTTGACCCCCCAGGTCGCGCCCATGGCTCCGAGGATGAGCAGGCCGGCCGGCGCCCACGGCTGCCACCGTCTCATGCCCGCCCCGCCCGCACCCGCCGGTACCCGCCCTCCAGCGCGCCCACGACCCACGCCATCGCGCCCAGGATGGCGAACGCCACGACGAAGATCACCCACCCCTCGGTGTAGTGCATGATGCCCTGCGCCAGCCGCGGGTCCACGTAGAAGACGAAGAACCCCGTGATGAAGATGCGCACCGCGTTCAGCATCATGGCCACCGGGAGGGCCGAAAGGACCAGCAGCGCGCGCCCCACCGGCGTCCGCAGCCACAGCCCCGCCACCAGCAGGCCGAGCGAGATGAGCGCCGTCAGCGAGCGCAGGCCGCTGCACGCCTCCGTCACGAACAGCGACTGGCCGGGGAGCTGGATGACGTTGCCCGCCAGCCGCACCGGCACCTTGTCCAGCCCCGGAGCGGCGCCGCGGTGCAGGTTGTGGTAGTGGCGAAAGGCGTGGCTGGGCTTGAGACCGC
>CAYLJK010000442.1:0-1796 GCA_964383975.1 uncultured Gemmatimonadales bacterium
GGCCTCCAGCGCCGCGCGCAGGCCCCCCTCCGCGCGGTCCCACATCGCGTCGTCGCCGATGCGGAGCGCCGGCCGCGTGCCGAACTTGAGCCGCGACGCGAGCCCGAACGTCCGGTAGAAGCCGAGGATGAAGTCGGCCAGCCGCTTCACCTCCGCGGCGATCTGGCTCTCCATCAGGAAGACGTGGCAGTCGTCCATCTGGAACTGCCGCACCCGGGTGAGCCCCGACAGCGCGCCCGACAGCTCGTTGCGGTGCAGCACGTCGAAGGTCGCCATCCGGAGCGGCAGCTCGCGGTAGCTGTGCTTGCCCGCCAGGTACATCAGGTAGTGCGACGGGCAGTTCATCGGCTTCAGCGAGAAGTCGGGCTCCCCCGTCTCCCGGTCGAGCACCAGGAACATGTTCTCCTGGTACTTCCCCCAGTGCCCCGACAGCTCCCACAGTCCCTTGTGGTACATCAGGGGCGTCTTGACCTCGTGGTACCCCTCGCGCTGGAGTTCCCGCAGCAAGGCGTTCAGCTCATTGACCATCGCCGTGCCGCGCGCGGTCCAGAAGGGCGCGCCCGGCGCCCAGGGGTGGAACAGGAACAGGTCCAGCTCGCGCCCCAGCCGCCGGTGGTCGCGCTTCCTCGCCTCCTCCAGGCGGTGGAGGTACTGCTCCAGCTCCTGCTTGGTGAACCACGCGGTACCGTAGATGCGCTGGAGCATCTGGTTGCGCTCGTCGCCCCGCCAGTACGCGCCGGCCGCGTGCAGCAGCTTCACGTGCTGGACCCGTCCGGTGCTGGCCACGTGCGGGCCGCGGCACAGGTCCGTGAATTCGGCGTCGCTGTACGTCGAAATCACCTCGTCCGGGCCGATCTCCGCGAGCCGCTCGAGCTTCAGCGGGTCCCCGGCGAAGCGGCGCTCCGCCTCGGCGCGCGAGACCTCCTCCCGCAGGAACGGCACGTCCTCCCCGATGACCTTCCGCATCTCGGCCTCGATGCGCTCCAGGTCCTCCGGCGTGAATGGCCGCGGCACCGCGAAGTCGTAATAGAAGCCGTCCTCGATCGGCGGCCCGAAGCCGATCCCCGCGTCCGGCCACAGCCGCCGTACCGCCGTGGCCAGGACGTGCGCCGCGGAGTGGCGCAGGCAGTAGAGCGCCTCCGGGTCCTTCTCGGTCAGCAGCGCGAAGGTCCCGGAGACGGTGAGCGGGCGGTCCAGCTCCCACACCGTGCCGTTCACCCAGCGCGCGTCCGCCGCTATCGCGAGCCGTTGCGCGATGGACTAGCCTACGGCGTGGGGCGTGGTCCCGTGCGCCTCGTCCGGGCCGCTGCCGTCGGGGAGGGTCAGCTTCAGCGTCTGCGTCATGCTCCGAGCGAGTCGGGCGGTCAGAACCCCAGGGCGGGTCGGACCTGCCGTCCGTAGATGAAGAAGAGGACCACCAGTGCCAGGATGACAGCGAAGGCGACCGACCACCCCACCGCCTGCCTCGGGGTCAGCCGCCCCGGCGGCGGTCCTCCGGCCGTCACCGGCCGGTCTCCGCCGAGGGGCGCAACTTGCGATGGGGCGCGCGTTTCGCCACTGTTCATCAATGTAGTCGGGGCGCGGCCCCGTTGCCACCGGAGACCCCGTGTCACGCAGGCACCACCGAGACGGCCCCGACGGGTCCGATATCATGGCCGCAGTGGCCGGCGGGATGCTGGGGCTCGCCGTCGGGTTCGTCCTCGGCGGCAGCGTCGGACGGGTCAACGCCCACCGCATCAAGAACGCCTACCGCTCCTGGCGGGACCGGCCGCGGGGCGACCTGTGGACCGATGAGG
>CAYLJK010000442.1:1806-2098 GCA_964383975.1 uncultured Gemmatimonadales bacterium
TCCTCGACGCCCTCCGCCGCGACGTGGTCCTCGCCCGCCGCACCATCCGCGTCGCCGTGCTCGGCCAAGGCCTGGTCGAGCTGACCGGGCGTGTGCAGTCGGCCGCCGAGGTCGCGCTGGCCGGCGAGGTCACGGAGCGCGTCCCCGGCGTGGCGACGCTGCTCAATCACCTGCTGGTCGAGGGCGTGGACGATTCGCCCGTGGCGGTACCGGGGCCATCGGCGCCGAGGGCGGCGAGACGCTGAGCGGTGGTCCGAGCTTGGCCGACTGCCCGCCCTGCGACGCGGGCGTT
>CAYLJK010000443.1:0-2075 GCA_964383975.1 uncultured Gemmatimonadales bacterium
GCGTCCCGCCCAGAGGAGGAGGAAGAGCACGAGGGCGACCGGCAGGAAGGCCGCCGATGCCTCGCCGAGCCGGCGTACCGGGTAGGCCCAGTGCCCCTTCGCGGCGGTGGTGACGGCGCTGAACAGGACGCCGCCGAGGGCGAGCCCGGTCCAGAAGAGCCAGTTCAGGTGATAGGCTCGCCAGGCCCGATTCGGGTCGCGGCCGAGCGCCAGCGCGGCGAAGGTCGCGAGGCCGCCGAGGAGGCAGGTCACGAGCAGGGGCCGCAGCCACGCCGGGAGGGGGCGCGCCAGCTTCGCGGCGACGGCGTCACGCATGGTGTGGTGGCTCATCGCCTACATCCCCTGCAGCTGGCGGACGTACGACACAACGGCCCAGCGTTCGCGCGGGTCGCGGATCCGGTCGCCGTAGCGCGGCATGATGCCGCGGCCGTGGCGAACGATGGCGTACAGGTAGCCGTCGCTGCGCTGCTTCGTCATGTCGAGCGTGAGGTCGGGGACGTACCCGAACCGTCCGGCCACGGGCCCGTTGCCGCCGCCCTGGGCGCCGTGGCAGACGGCGCAGTAGATGTCGTAGAGCTCGCGGCCGCGCCGCAGGGTCGCCGCGTCACGCGGGAACGGGTTCCGCAGCGCGTCCACCGCGGCGAGCCCTTCGCCGTAGATGTCGAGTGAGTCCTCGACGGGGAACAGCGGGACGGCGCCCTCCGGCGGGAGGAAGCGGTGCGTCGCGCTGTCGCCGGGCGCGGCCTCCAGCGGGCGGACCGCGACCTGGTCGCGCATCGTCGAGAACCACGGGACCGCGCCGACCGCGCGGTCGAAGCGGGTGCAGCCGGCCGCGGCGAGCAGCAGGGCGGCCGCGAGGAGGGCGCGGCGCTCAGACACCGTTCACCTCCTCGGCACCGGCTGCGCGCAGGATCCGTTCCGCGCCCGCCACCTGCGCCGGCCCGCCGACCGCCACGATGCCGAACTTGTCGTTGCTGAAGCGCGGGTCATAGCCGGCCGCGCGGCGCAGCTTCGGGAGCCGCGAGTTGAGCAGCATCCCCGCGACGGTGGCGAGCGCGCCGAACAGGATGGTGCACTCGAAGCCGATCACCACGTAGGCGGGGAGCGAGACGATCGGCTTGCCGCCGACGATCAGCTCCCAGTCGAGCGAGGTGCCGATGGCGAACAGAAAGCCGGTCGCGCAGCCGGCGAGTCCGCCGACCAGCGTGAACAGCCGCACGGGGCTCGGTCCCCTGGCGATGACCGCGTCGAACTCGTGACGCGGCACCGGCGAGTACACCGTGATGTTGGCGTAGCCCTGCGCCTGCAGTTCCCGCAGTGCCAGGACCGCGGCGTCGAGGTCGCCGAAGACGCCGACGACGCCGGGACGCGACTCGGCAAGCGGCGGCGCGGCCATCAGTGCGTCCTTCCCGGCGCCGGGCGCCGCGGCGGCGGCAGCGCCTCCTTCACCTCGGCGATCGCCACCGAGGGGAAGAACTTGATGAAGAGCATGAACCACATGCTGAACCAGCAGAAGCTGCCGATGAGGATGACGATCTCGACCCAGTTCGGCGTGTAGTAGGCCCACTGCCACGGCTCGAACTCGTGCGACAGGCTCGTCACGATGATGACGAACCGCTCGAACCACATCCCGATGTTGATGCAGATCGAGATGACGAACAGCCAAGCCAGGCTGGTGCGCACCCGCTTCCACCACAGCAGCAGGGGGATGACCACGTTGCACGTGATCATCGTCCAGGTGGCCCACCAGTAGTCGCCGAAGACGCGGTTATAGAAGCTCGACCGCTCGTACGGGTTGCCGCTGTACCAGGCCACGAAGTACTCAGTGAAGTACGCGTAACCGACGATCGTGCTCGTCACCAGGCACAGCTTCGCCAGGTTCTCGAAGTGCCGGACCGTGATGTAGCGCTCGAGCTGGAACGCCTTGCGGAGCGGGACCAGGATCGTGATGACCATCGCACAGCCCGAGAAGATGGCGCCGGCCACGAAGTACGGCGCGAAGATCGTCGCGTGCCAGCCCGGGACGATGCCCATCGCGAAGTCCCACGACACCACGGAGTGCACCGAGAGCACCA
>CAYLJK010000444.1:0-2073 GCA_964383975.1 uncultured Gemmatimonadales bacterium
GCTCCCTAGGGCGCGCCGCCGCTCTCCCGGGCGACCGTCGGCACCGCCTCGGCCGGCGGCGCCAGTCGCGCCAGGCCGAGGAAGTCCCGCGCGCGGTTCAGCGCGTCGTCCAGGATCCCGAAGATGTTCTGGTCGCCGATCTCGTCCAGGAGGGACGAGCGGCCGAGGGCGATCAGGGGCTGCGCGTGCACGTCGGAGAGCACGACCAGCGTCTCCTCGCGGCGGAAGCGCCGCACCAGGTCCCGGAGGGCGTGCATGCCGGTGGAGTCGATCATCGGGACGTTGCGCATCCGGATGATCATCACGCTCGGCTTCTGGGACACCACGTTGATGGTGTTCTTGAACGTCTCGGCGGCGCCGAAGAAGAACGGGCCGTTGATCTCGTACACTTGCACGCCGGCCGGGAGCGAGCGGCGCCGCACCGCGTTGGGATCGGTGTCGTAGGTGTCCCCCTCCTCCTCCAGCTCCCGCGTGACCGCGCTCACGTTGGTCACCTCGGCCATGCGCCGCATGAAGAGGAAGGCCGCCAGCACCATCCCCACCTCGATCGCGACGGTGAGGTCCACCGCGACGGTGAGGAGAAACGTCGTCACCAATACGGCCACGTCGCTCTTCGGCGCACGGAACTCGGCGACGAACGTGCGCCACTCGCTCATGTGGTACGCGACGACGACGAGGATGCCGGCCAGCGCGGCGAGCGGGATGAGCCCGACCCACCGCCCGAAGAAGAGCGTGATCAGGAGCAGGGTGACGGCGTGCGTCATTCCGGCGACCGGGGTGCGGCCGCCGTTGCGGATGTTCGTGGCGGTGCGCGCGATGGCGCCGGTGGCCGGGATGCCGCCGAAGAGCGGCGCCGCGATGTTGGCCACACCCTGGGCCACGAGCTCCATGTTGGAGCGGTGCCGGCCGCCGATCATGCCGTCCGCGACGACGGCGGAGAGGAGCGACTCGATGGCGGCGAGGAGCGCGATCGCGAAGGCGGGCTGGACGAGCCGCCCCACCGCCTCCCAGGTCAGATCGCCGAGGCCCGCGGGGACGCCGAGCCGTGGCAGCGCCGCGCGGATCTCGCCGAAGCGGCTGCCGATGGTCTCGACGGGGAGGTCGAGGAGTTGCACGGCGGCCGTCGCGGCGAGGAGGGCGACGAACGGCGCGGGCACCCGGCGGGCGATGCCGGGGAGCAGCCGCGGCCAGAGCAGGAGCGTTGCGACCGTGGCCGTGCCGAGCAGCGCGGCCCAGCCGTTGACGGTCCCGAGGTGCGCCGCGAACGCCGCCCACTTGGCCGCGAACTCGGCCGGCACGTCGCCCATCGCCAGGCCGAGAAAGTCCTTCACCTGGCTGGAGAAGATGATGAGCGCGATGCCGGAGGTGAACCCGATCGTGACCGGGAAGGGGATGAACTTGATGGCGCCGCCGAAGCGCGCGAACCCCAGCACCACGAGGATGAGGCCCGCCATCATCGTCGCAACCGCGAGGCCGGCATACCCGTACTGCTGGATGATGCCGTAGACAATCACCACGAAGGCGCCGGTAGGTCCGCCGATCTGGACGCGGGAGCCGCCGAGCGCGGAGATCAAAAAGCCGGCGACGACCGCGGTGTAGAGGCCGCGGTCCGGGGTGACGCCGCTGGCGATGGCGAAGGCGATGGCCAGGGGGAGAGCGACGATGCCGACGATGACGCCGGCGGTCAGGTCCTGGAGGAACGCCCCCCGGTTGTAGCCGCGCAGCGTCGTGACGAGCTTGGGGATCAGCACTCGTGCAATCTACTCAGGAGGCCCGATGGCCCGGTCCGACCCGCGTATCGCCATACTGCTGGAGATCCTCGACGAGGCGTTCGACGCCAGGGGGTGGCACGGGACGACGCTGCGCGGCTCGCTGCGCGGCGTGGGCCCGGTCGAGGCCCGGTGGAAGCCGGGACCCGGACGCCATTGCATCTGGGAGCTGGCCCTGCACACCGCCTACTGGAAGTACACGGTGCGGCGGCGCATCACGGGTGACGCGCGCGGCGCCTTCCCCCGGCGGCCGTCGAACTGGCCGCGCCTGCCGGCCACGCCGGACGCGAGGGCGTGGAGGGCC
>CAYLJK010000445.1:0-2060 GCA_964383975.1 uncultured Gemmatimonadales bacterium
CGCCAGCCGTGCCTGGGCCGACTCCCTGGATGCCAGGCGCCCCCGGTAGCCGCCCCCATCAACGACCCGCGCCCCCTATCTTCCCTCTTCGCAACTCACCCTGACCTCTGATCTCTGACCCCCGACCACCCGCCACCTCCCGAGGCTCCCATGCCCGACTCCCGCATCGAGCGTGACCCCCTGGGCGAGCTGGCCGTCCCGGCCGACGCGCTCTACGGCGTGCAGACGATGCGCGCCGTCCAGAACTTCCCGATCTCCGGCCTCCGGCCCCTCCCGGCCTTCGTGGACGCGGTCATCCACATCAAGAAGGCGGCCGCGCAGACGCACCGGGAGACGGGCCGGCTCGAGGCCCGCCTGGCCGATGCCATCGTCGGGGCCGCCGACGAGGTCCTCGCGGGCCGCCACCGGGACCAGTTCGTCGTGGACGTGTACCAGGCGGGCGCGGGCACCTCGCACAACATGAACTGCAACGAGGTGCTGGCCAACCGGGCCAACGAGCTGCTCGGCGGGAGGCGCGGCACGTACGCGCCGATCCACCCGAATGATCACGTCAACATGGCGCAGAGCACCAACGACGTGATCCCGACGGCCATCCGGATCGGCGCGCTGATGCTCCTCACGCCGCTGACGCGCGCGCTCGATGCGCTCGCCGACGCCTTCCTGGAGAAGGGGAAGGCCTTCGACCGGATCGTGAAGTCGGGGCGGACCCACCTCCAGGACGCCACCCCGATCCGGCTCGGGCAGGAGTTCACCGCCTGGGGCCGCACCATCCGGCGCTGCCGCGACCGGATCGAGGCGGCCGCGGACGCCCTGCGCGACCTCGGCATCGGTGGGACCGCCGTCGGCACCGGGCTCAACGCCGAACGGCAGTACCCCGCGCTGATGGTGAAGACGCTCCGACAGAACACCGGCCTCGTGCTGCGGGTCGGCGAGGACCGCGTGCAGCTGATGCAGTCGCTGGGCGACGTCGCGCACGTGTCCGGCGCGCTCCGCGCGCTGGCCGTGGATCTCGGCAAGATCGCCAGCGACCTGCGGCTCCTCGCCTCCGGGCCGCGGACCGGCCTCGCGGAGATCGTGCTCCCGGCGGTCCAGCCGGGCTCGTCCATCATGCCGGGGAAGGTGAATCCCTCGATCGCGGAGATGGTCAACCAGGTCTGCTACCAGGTGATGGGGAACGACCAGACCGTCGCCCTGGCGGCCGAGGCGGGGCAGCTGGAACTGAACGTGATGATGCCCGTCGTGGCGCACAACCTGTTCTTCGCGATGATGATCCTGACGACGGCGTCCCGCGTGCTCGCGGAGCGCTGCGTGAGCGGCATCCAGGCGGACGAGGCGATGTGCGCGCACTGGCTGGAGCGCAGCCCGGCCGTGGTGACGGCGCTGGCGCCGCGGATCGGCTACGCGGAAGCGGCGAAGCTGGCCAAGGAGGCGCTCGCGAAGAACCTGACCGTCCGGCAGCTGGTGCAGGACAAGGGCCTGCTCGCGGCGGAGGAGATCGCCGCCGTCCTCGACTACCGCGCGATGACGGATCCCGGCGTGCCGGGCGGCGGCGCGGGAGGCTGAGAGGAGGCGGGCAGGCCGCCGTGAGGGCGTTCCGGGCGGGGCGCCCCCACGGGTTCCGGGGCCCGGCCGCGTTCAGCGCAGGACGCGCAGCGCGCCGATGTGCACGTGGTAGTCCCCGGCGACCGTCACCTGCTGCTTGTACAGGTCGGTCAGGTCGGTGATCGCCCCCGTCCACCAACCCGCGTTCAGGGATTCCTGCCGGTCGTTCGGCTGGCGGTAGATCCCGTCCTGGGTGAGGTCCGAGGCGAAGACGTCCTTGCCGAGCCGGATGTCCTCCGGCGTGGCGATGCGCGTGCGCCAGTAGAAGCGCGTCCAGACGCGCTGGCCGGCCGCGTAGCCGGCGCCCGGGCCGACGACGAGAAAGAGCCCCTCGCCCCGCGTCTGCGCGGACGGCGCCTGGAGCATGCGGGCGACCGCGACGGCGGTGTAGCCGCCCTCGCTCGCCTCTTGCGAAGCAATGAACACCTCGCCGGTGTCCAGGTAGTGGTTGTCGAGCA
>CAYLJK010000446.1:0-2058 GCA_964383975.1 uncultured Gemmatimonadales bacterium
GCGGGGCCGCCGCGAGTCGGGCCAGCGCGGCGGCCGCGTCCTCGGCCACGTCGGGCGTGTAGTACCAGGCGACCGCCTCAGGAAAGTACGCCAGGTAGGTCTCCAAGCGGGGGAGCACCAGTGCCAGGCCGAAGTGCACGCACTCGAGCAGCTTGGTCGAGAGCGAGTAGCGGGTCATCACGTCGGCGCGGGTGGGGATGAAGCCGGCGTGGTACCCCGGGAGGCGCCGGCGCAGTTCCGCCGCGGGAACGCTGCCGAACAGGCGGACGGTGTCCCCCAGGTCGGCAGCCCTCACCTGGGAGGCTAGGGCGGAGGCGGCCGGTCCGTCCCCGAAGATGTCGAGGCGGACGTCGAGGCCGGCTTTCCGCGCGCCGGCCACGGCAGCCACGGCGATGTCCACGCCGTACATCGGGGTGAGCGTGCCGTGGTAGACGAGGCGCAGCGGAGGGCCGGCGTCGCCGACCGGTTCCACACGGGGGCCGAACTCGCCCGGGTCTGGGCTGTTGTGGACCACCGTGATGGACTCGCCGGGGCGGGCCGGGCGGCCTGCCAACAGGGCCGCAATCGGGTCGTTGACCGTCAGAACGGCATCGGCTTGGTGTCGGGACCAGCGCTCCAGGCCACGCGCCACGACGGCCCCGATGGCGCCCAGCGGGCCCGGATACTTCGAGCGGGTGAACTCCGGGAAGATCTCGTGCAGGTCGAGCAGCAGCCGGGCCCCCTGCCGGCGCGCCGGCAGGGCGGCGGCGATCAGGAAGTCCGGCAGGGTGTGCACGTGCACCACGCGGGCACCGCGAAAGCGGGCGTCACGAGCGATGAGACGGCGGGCCTTGAGCAGGAAGTCGAGATACTCGAGCAGGTAGTCGAACGGCGAGCCCCGGGTCTTGGTGCCCTCGAGCCGCACCACCCGCAGGTGCCGCCAGCGGGCGACCGCTGGCTGGTCCGGTCGGCGCAGGGCGATCACGGCGACGCGCAGGCCGTCCTCGGCGGCGACCAGCGCCTCGCGCCGGGGACGCGGATCCTCGGGGAAGTGGCTGTGCGTCAGATGGACGATGTCGTACGGGCGGCGTGGTGGCGTCACGGTCCGGCGGTCGGTAGGGTGGATCACGGGGCGCGCCGCGCCCGGGTGCGAGGTGAAAGGTGACGGGATCGCGCGCAGGGGCAAGGGGACCGCGGACGGTGCTGCTGTACGGCACGCGGCCGCAGGTGATCAAGGCGAGCGCGCTGCGCCGCGCCCTGGCCGGCGGCTGGTCCGTCTGCACGGTGGACACCGGCCAGCATTACGACTACGCGCTGAACCGACTGCTGTACGAGCAGTTGGGCGTGGCCGAGCCGGACCATTTCCTCGAAGTCGGCTCGGGGAGCCACGCGGCCCAGACGGGCGCCGTCCTGGAGCGGGCCGAGGCGCTACTGCTGGCGGCGCGCCCGGACGTTGCGGTCGTGATCGGCGACACCAACTCCACGCTGGGGGCGGCGCTGGCGGCGGCGAAGCTGCGCATCCCTGTGGTGCACGTGGAGGCCGGGCTGCGGGCGTCCGACGCGCTGATGGCGGAGGAGATCAACCGGCGGGCGGTGGACGCCATCAGCCAGGTGTTGTGCGCGGCGTCGGCGACGGCGGAGGCGCGCCTGCGGCGGGAGCGCGTGGACGGGACCATCGTGCGCACCGGCGATGTGGCGCGCGACGTCCTCCTGATGCAGCGCGATCGGCTGACGGTCCCGGAGGGACTCACACCCGGCGGGTACCTCTTCGCCACGCTGCACCGCGCCGAGCTGACGGATCAGCCGGTCCATCTCCTGGGTGTGCTCCGCGCGCTGGCCGCGCTGCCGCTGCCGGTGGTGTTCGCCATCCATCCCCGCACTCGGGCGGCGCTCGAGCGCGCCGGCAGCAGGCCCGACATCGGCGGCGCGCTGCGCGTCGTGCCGGCGGTCGGCTACCTGGAGTGCCTGGCGCACACGGCGCACGCCGCTGCGGTGGTGACGGATTCGGGTGGCGTGCAGCGGGAGGCGTACTGGCTGGGCGCGCCGTGCGTGACCTTGCGCACCGAGACGGAGTGGCCC
>CAYLJK010000447.1:0-2052 GCA_964383975.1 uncultured Gemmatimonadales bacterium
GGCGCGCGGCGCACGACGCGACGCCATCTCCCCAAGAAAGCCCTTCCGACGGCACGACCGCCAAGCCACGCCACCGTCACCGGCCTCCGCCCGTCCCACGGGAGGAGCAGGAGACCCTCTTTTCGGCTCTTCCGGGATTTCCGGGGAGGAGGGGGAGCGGACAACGGCCGACCTGTTGGATCCTGAGGTTGCAACACCAGGGTCCAGCGCAGGGGGTGACCGTTGTCCGGCATCGAGAGTAGGGGCTTGCTGACGGGTTGGGAAGGCTACGTGGTGGGGACGACTGAGCGCGTGGAAGGCGGACCGGGGCTGGGCAGAGCGCAGGTGCGCATCGAGCTGCTAGCCGTGCGCGAGCGGGACAAGCGCTGCAGCGGCTGCGGAGGCCTGGTCGAGGCGGTTCACGACAGCGTGGAGAGATGGGTCCGCGACCTCCCCATCTTGGACGCCGACACGCACCTGTGCGTCTGGCGGTTCCGGGTCGCCTGTCCGCAATGCGGTCCCAAGCTCGAGCGGCTCGACTGGCTGCCTCCGCATGCGCGGGTGACGCGGCGGCTCGCGGAAGCGGTGAGTCGGGCGTGTCGCATCCTGACGATCAAGGATGTCAGCGAGCTGTTCGGGCTCGGGTGGGACCAAGTCAAGGCCATCGACAAGGCGATGCTCGAGGAGCGGCTCGGACCGCCGGACTTGTCGGACGTGACGGAGATCGCGCTCGACGAGTTCGCGCTCCACAAGGGGCAGCGGTACGCGACGCTCATCGTGGAGCCGGGCAGCAAGAGGGTGCTGTGGGTGTGCCGTGGCCGGACGCGCGAGGACATTCGCCCCTTCTTCGAGGCGCTTGGGCCGGAAGGTCGTGCGCGCATCCGCGCCGTGGCGATGGACATGTTCCCGGCCTACGAGGAGGAGGTGAGGGCTCAGTGCCCCAACGCCGAGATCGTCTTCGACCTGTTCCACGTCATGTGTATTGGCTCGGACTTCTTCTGACGGGGGTGCAGGGGGGGCGGAGCCGTGTCCGATCAGTTGTGGTTGATCGATCTGTTCAGGCGCACAGCAACTTGTCCTTCGCCAGCTCGATGCTGTCTCGGAACGTCGCCAGCGGGGTCTTCCCGTAGCACCACCGACCCTGGTGGGGGCGCTGGATGTTGTACTCCCCGAGCCAGGCGTCCAGGTCCGCCTGCAACTGCTCGAGGGACGTGTAGACCTTCTTGCGGAAGGCGACGCGGTAGAACTCGTTCAGGATCGTGCGGTGGAAGCGCTCGCAGATGCCGTTGGTCTGCGGGCTCTTCACCTTGGTCCGCGTGTGGTCGATGTCCTCGACGGCGAGGTAGAGCTCGTACTCGTGGCGGTCGTGCGCGCCACAGTACTCCGTGCCGCGGTCGGTGAGGATCCGAACCAGCGGGATGCCGTGCGACTGGAAGAACGGCAGCACGCGGTCGTTGAGGAGGTCGGCTGCCGTGAGCGGCGTCTTGCGGTCGTAGACCTTGGCGAAGGCGACCTTGCTGTACGTGTCGATGAACGTCTGCTGGTACACGCGTCCGACGCCCTTGAGCGTGCCGACGTAGAACGTGTCCTGGCCGCCGCAGTAGCCGGGGCACTCGCTCTCGAACTCGCCGTGCGACTCCTTGTCGAGCTTGGCCTTCTCGAGAGCCTGGACCTGGGACTCCGTGAGCACGACGCCGTCCTGGGCGCTCTTGGCCTCGAGCGCCTTCAGGCGCTGCGTGGCCGTGGCCAGGTCGTGCCGCAGCCACACGCAGCGGACGCCCGCCGGCGAGATGGAGAGAGCCTTTTTCTTCAGCTCGTTGGCCACCCGCACCTGCCCCCAGGTGGGCTGCTCGATGGCCAGCTCCAGGACGGCCCTCTCGATCTCCTCGCTCACGCGGTTCTTGAGGATGGGCTTGCGCCGCGAGATCTCCTGCAGCGCCGCCTCGCCGCCCTTCTCGTAGAGCTCCTGGAAGCGGTAGAAGCTGTCGCGGCTGTAGCCCATGACGCGACACGCGTGCGACTCGTTGTTGAGGTTGTTCGGAAGATCGTGGTGTAGTTAATTAGTGTTGATTT
>CAYLJK010000448.1:0-438 GCA_964383975.1 uncultured Gemmatimonadales bacterium
CGACGTTCGGCCCGGCGGAGGTACTGCTTGGCAGCGGCGGCACGGTGCAGGTGGTGAGCCCGGTCGGCGTCATCCCGTTCGCCCAGCACGCGCTGGCGCGGGACACCCTCGTGCGCGCGGCGGTGGCCGTCATGGGAAGCCAGGGCCGGCGCTCCGGCGCCGCGAACGGGCGCCTGGTGGAGTCGGCGGCCGGCCAGGTGGTGCGTGTGGTCTTCCGCAGGAGCGTCGCGGTGCCGTCCTTCAGCGACGATCTGCTCAGCCCGTCCACCCGCGGCGGGCGGGACCTCCTGGCGAGCCGCCTCCAGACGGTGGGAGACCAGCGCAGCGCGAGCGTCGTGGCGACCGCGGGGGCGCGGGGCGTGGACCGCGTGCAGACGCCGCGCGGCACCATCGCGGTGACGCCGGATACCGCGGCGGTCGCCCGGATGGAGGCGTTCA
>CAYLJK010000448.1:448-2051 GCA_964383975.1 uncultured Gemmatimonadales bacterium
CGGGCGGGGCGGCTCGGGGCGTACAGCACGCGCTACCGGCTGCCGGAGGTGCAGCCATGATCGCGCGGCGGGTGGGCGGGGTGCTCGGCGCGGCGGCGCTGCTGGCCGCGACGTGCGCGCCGGCCGAGGCGCAGATTCCCACGCGGATTCGCCGCCTGGGGGAGAGCCTGGGGAACGTGGCCCGCGCGATGCTGCCCATCAGCGCGCAGAAGGAGGCCGAGATCGGGCGCGGCATCGCCGCGACGATCGCCGGCCGCTATCCGCTGAGCCGGGACACCGCGCTGACCGCCTACGTGAACCTCGTGGGCCTCACGGTGGCGAGCGAATGGCCGCGGGCGGACGTGGTGTATCGCTTCGGAGTGCTGGAGACGCCGGACGTGAACGCCTTCGCGGCGCCGGGGGGCTACATCCTGATCACGCGCGGCGCGCTGCGGTTGATGGAGTCCGAGGCCGAGCTGGCGGCGGTGCTCGCGCACGAAGTGGGCCACGTCAACCGGCGGCACGTCATCGAGCAGATCCGCAAGAGCGACCTGATGCGCACGGTGCAGAGCGAGACTGGGCTGACGGGCGGCACGCTCGACCAGGTCATCGGCTCCGGGTCGAACATGCTGTTCATGGGTCTGTCGCGCGCCGACGAGGCCGAGGCGGACAGCATCGGGCTGGAGCTGGCGGTGAGCGCCGGCTACGACCCGGGCGGGCTGCCGGCGTTCGTGGGCCGGCTCATCGCGCACGCGGGGGAGGGACCGCTCGGCGAGCTGATGGCCTCGCATCCCCAGCAGGCGGACCGGCTCACCGCGCTCGAGCGTATCACCCGGCGGGCGGGCTATGGCGGCGGGGAACTCCTGGCCGAGCGGTTCCGCGAACACGTCCCCCGGCCGTAACGTCCGGTTGACTCCAACGCCCGTGAACCGGGGAGGCTGATGACCGCGATGCCCGGCGGTGCGCCGACGGCGCACCCGCACGACGCCCCACTGCCGCGGGTGGACCTGTCCTCCTACATGCGGCCGGTCCCGGCCCTCAGCGTCACGCAGCTCGCCGTGTCGTTCGCGCTGTTCGCGGGGACGTGGGCGCTGATGTACCTGCTCCTCGACCACGCGCCGTGGCTGTCGCTGCTCCTCGCCGTCCCGGCCGCGTTCTTCCTCGTCCGGCTCTTCATCATCCAGCACGACTGCGGGCACGGGTCGTTCTTCCGCTCGCCCCGGCTGGCCCAGCTGGTGGGCGGCTGCATCGGGGTGCTGACCCTGACGCCGTACGGCTACTGGCGGAAGACGCACGCGATGCACCACGCGGGCTCGGGCAACCTGGAGGCGCGCGGCTTCGGCGACGTGGACACCCTCACGGTGGACGAGTACCTGCGGCGGCCGTGGCACCGGCGGCTGGCGTACCGGGTGTACCGGCACCCGCTGGTGCTGTTCGGCGTGGGGGCGGCGGTCCACTTCCTGATCCGGCACCGCCTCCCCACGATCGTGCCGCGGTCCTGGAAGCGCGAGCGGCGCAGCATCCTCCTCAACGACCTCGGCGTCGCGGCGTGGGTGGTGACGATGGGGCTGCTGCTCGGCTGGACGGAGTTCCTCAAGGTCCAGCTGCCGATCACGCTGCTGGC
>CAYLJK010000449.1:0-2034 GCA_964383975.1 uncultured Gemmatimonadales bacterium
TGAGGCGGCCGGCCGGAGCCAGGTCTTCGTCCACCGTGGTGGTCCCGCCGGCCGCATCGGCTGCGCTGGTGCGGCCGCGGAGTGCGCCGCCCGCGCCGCCGCGGAGCCGTCGCGTCGCGGTCGGCGACTCGGTGGCCGTGGAGATCCGCGACATCGGGGCGGCCACCATCGAGGTGGCCGCGTCGGACCCGCGCCGGCAGACCATCACGATCGCCTTCACGGCGAACTGAAGCCCGTCGGCGGCCAAGCGCCGGCCGACGACAGGGAGGGAGGGAACGATGACCACCAGATCCGGCCCGCGGTTCTCGCTGCAGGCGACCGCGAACGAGCTGGGGAGCGTACTGACCACGGTGAACCTGCTCGGGGACGGGCTCGCCGACGAGGCGATCGCCAACCAGCGCGCACTCCAGCGCGACCTGGGGGCGCTGACCGTGGAGTTGCAGCACGCGCTCGCGCTGGTGCGGGAGCTGTCGGCCCGCTGCGCGGAGTTCATCCGGCCGGCGCCGCGCATGGCCCCGGGGACGCAGGTCGGGCTCGCCGGCGCCACGCGGGCGCCGGCCTCGGCGGACCGTCTCGACCGCCGGTGGGATACCTGACGTGACCGAGACAGCGACGATCCGGGTCCTCGTCGTGGACGACAACGACAGCATCCGGGGGGTGGTCCGTCGGGTGCTGGAGAAGGACGGCCTGGAGGTGTGGGACGTGGCGCGCGGCGCGGAGGCGCTGACGGTCGTCGGCGTGGTGCGGTTCGACCTCGTCATCACCGACGTGTACATGGAGGCGCTGGACGGTCTGGAGCTGCTGCAGCGCCTGACCGCGACATCGGGGCCGCTGCCGGTGGTCGTGATGACGGGCGGCGGTTTCGCGACGCTGGAGTCGGTGCGGCAGCGCGCCCTGGCGCTGGGCGCCGCCGGCGTGCTGAGCAAGCCCTTCACGCCCGCCGAGCTGCGCGGGGCGGTGCAGCAGGCCCTCCGACGCGGGCCCGCGCCGCTACCGCGCGCGGTCTGACCGCGCGCCCTCGTCCAGCAGGCGCCGGACGAGAACGAGCAGGTCCGCGATCTCCCAGGGCTTCTCGAGCGTGGGCGCGTCCCTCGCGAGGTCTCCGAGGGCGCCCACCTGCCGTTCGGCGTGCCCGGTGGTCAGCACGATCGGGACGGTGCCGCCGGCATCCCGGACGCGGCGGAACAGCTCCGGTCCGCTGAGCTTCGGCATTACCACGTCGGTGATCACGAGCGCGATCCGCTCACGGTTGGCCGTCCAGACCGTCCACCCGTCCTCGCCGTCCCCCGCCGTCAGCACCTGGTACCCATGCCGCTCGAGCGAGCGCTGCACCGCTCGGCGCAGCGGCGCCTGGTCCTCCACGACGAGAATCGTCTCGGAGCCCCGGCCGGGCACGCGCACCCCGGCGGCTGTCTCCTCGCGCACCACCGCCCCCTCCGCGGCGGGGAAGTAGAGGCGCACGGTGGTGCCGCGTGCCGGCGTGCTCCAGATCCTGATGTCGCCGCCGTGCTGGTGGATGAGGCCATGCACCATCGGCAGGCCGAGCCCGGTCCCCTCGCCGACGGGCTTCGTGGTGAAGAACGGCTCGAAGACGTGGCTGAGCACCTCCGCGTCCATGCCGGCGCCGGTGTCGGAGACCTCAACGACCACGTAGCGCCCGGGGCCGAGCGGCTCCGCTTCGGACGTCCCCTCCCCCTCGCCCGGAAGGGTCGCGGTCCGGACGCTCATCGCCAGCGTGCCCCCCGCCGGCATGGCGTCGCGGGCGTTGGTCGCGAGGTTCAGCACCATCTGCTCGACGATCGCGGCGTCGGCCATGACGGCCGGGAGGCCGGCCTCGACCAGCGTCCGGATCTCGATGTGCTCGGGCAGGAGCCTCCGCAGCACCTCGGCGTACCCACGGATCACGTGGCCGAGGTCCACGGCACGTAAGGCGAGCCGCTCGCGCCGTCCGAAGGCGAGGAGGCGCCGGACCATCTGGCTCCCCTGGCGCGCGGCCTGGACGAGGTCCGCCAGGTGCTCGCGCGCGGACGCGTC
>CAYLJK010000450.1:0-2032 GCA_964383975.1 uncultured Gemmatimonadales bacterium
AGCCGTTCGGGCGCGCTGGCCGCCCCCGGGGGGGCGCGGCTAGCTTTGGGGCGGCGTGCGCCGTGCCGCAACCTGGCCGCGCCTCAGCGGGAGCCTGCCATGAATGGAGCTAACGGACGACGCGTGGCGGTGGTCGCGGGGTGCCGCACGCCGTTCGCGAAGGCCGGGACCGTCCTCGCCGACGTGAGCGCGGTGGACCTCGCCCGCCATGCCGCCCGCGAGTTGCTCGTGCGGACCGAGCTGGACCCGCGCGAGGTGGACCAGGTGATCTTCGGGCAGGTCGTGCCCTCGGTCCTGGTCCCGAACATCGCCCGCGAGGTGAGCCTCCTCCCGCATTTTCCGCGCACCATCCCCGCCTACTCGCTCAACCGCGCCTGCGCGTCCTCGAGCCAGGCCATCGCCGATGGCTTCGACCAGATCCGGACGGGCGAGGCGGAGGTCGTGCTGGCGGGGGGTGCCGAGTCGCTCTCCGACATCCCGATCCTCCACTCGAAGCGGTTCGCGGGGATCCTCCTGGAGGCGAGCCGGGCGCAGAAGCTGGGCCGCCGGCTCGCCGTGCTGGCGCGCACGCGGTTCCGGGACCTCGTCCCCGTGACGCCGGCGATCGCGGAGCCGTCCACCGGCGAGACAATGGGGCAGTCCGCCGAGAAGATGGCGAAGGAGAACGGCATCAGCCGCGAGCTACAGGACTGGTTCGCGCTACGCTCCCACGAGCTGGCGGCGAAGGGGACGGCGGACGGGCGGCTCACGGCGGAGATCGCGCCGGTCTTCCTGCCGCCGGCGTATGAGACGATCGTGACGCGCGACAACGGTATCCGGGCCGACAGCACGCTTGAGCAGCTGGCGGCGCTGCGCCCCGTCTTCGACCGCCGCCACGGCACGGTGACCGCGGCCAACGCCTCGCCGCTGACCGACGGGGCGTCGGCGGTGCTGCTGATGAGCGAGGCGCGCGCCGCCGCGCTGGGCTACGAGCCCATCGCGTGGATCCGCAGCTACGCGACGGCGGCGGTGGACCCGGGCGGGCAGCTGCTCATGGGCCCCGCGTGGGCGATCCCGAAGGCGCTCGAACGCGCCGGGATTCCGTGGTCGGAGCTGGGACTGGTCGAGATGCACGAGGCCTTCGCGGCGCAGGTGCTCTCCAACATCCAGGCTATCGAGTCGCGGCGCTTCGCCGCCGAGCAGCTCGGCCGGACGGAGGCGGTGGGACAGGTGAACTGGGACGCGCTCAACGTGATGGGCGGCTCGATCGCGATCGGGCATCCCTTCGGCGCGACCGGCGGGCGTATCACCACGACGCTGGCGAACGAGATGCGGCGCCGGGACGTGCAGTTCGGTCTGCTCTCCGTGTGCGCGCAGGGCGGGATGGGCTTCGCCATGGTCCTGGAGCGGCGCTGATGGGCGCGTTCACCGTCGAGCGGGACGGCGACGTCGCCGTCACAGTCTTCGACCTGCCGGGCTCGAGCGTCAACAAGATCTCGCGCACGGTGAAGGACGAGTTCGCGGCCACGCTGCGGGCGCTGCGTGACGATGCGGGGGTGCGCTCGGTCGTGCTGATCTCGGGGAAGCCGGAGACGTTCATCGCCGGCGCCGACATCGAGGAGTTCGTGGCGACGCGCACCGCCGAGGCGTTCCGGGCGCTCTCCAGCGAGGGGCAGCGGCTCCTCGATGACCTGGAGGCGTTGCCGAAGCCGGTCGTCGCCGCCATCCACGGCGCCTGCCTCGGCGGCGGGCTGGAACTGGCGCTCGCCTGCCATCACCGTATAGCGACGGACCACCCGAAGACGGCCCTCGCGCTCCCCGAGGTGCAGCTCGGCATCATCCCGGGCGCGGGAGGGTGCAACCGCCTGCCGAGACTCGTGGGGCTGCGCGCCGCCCTGGACATGATCCTCACCGGCAAGAACGTCCGCGCGGACCGGGCGCTGCGCATGGGGCTCGTGGACGAGCTGGTGCACCCGGCCATTCTCCGCGCGACGGCCGTCGTCACCGCGCGGCGGCTTGCCGATACGGGCCTGCCGCCGCGCCGGCTGCGCGG
>CAYLJK010000451.1:0-2021 GCA_964383975.1 uncultured Gemmatimonadales bacterium
AAAGAACATCACCGCCGCGGAGGCCGCGACGCCGATGAGGTCGCCCACCTCCATCTTCCACGGTGTCCCGCCGAGGATATGCCCCACCTTGAGGTCCTGGAGCATCTCGCCGGCGACGGCGGCAGCGACGCAGACCACGCCGGCCACGCCGAGCACGGCCGCCACGCCGCTCTGTCCCTTCTGGCCGAGCACCACCATGAGGAGCGCGGCGACCAGCAGCGTGGAGAGGGTCAGGCCGCTGATCGGGTTGTTCGAGGAGCCGATGATGCCGACCAGGTACCCCGAGACGGCCGCGAAGAAGAACCCCGCGATGATCATGACGACCGTCGCGGTGAGGGCGGCCGCGACGTCCTGCGCGAAGTAGTTGTAGATGAAGAACGTGAGCACGCCCGTCGCGAGGATGCCGAACACGACCTTCGGGAAGGTGATGTCCTGCTCGGTCCGGTCGGCCGTCGCCTCGCCCGTCGCCGCCTTCCTCACGTCGCTGATGGAGCGGCCGATGCCGGTGGCGAGGCTCTTGCGCATGCGGAACAGCGTGAAGCCGGCGCTCATCAGCATGCCGCCGATGGCGATGGGGCGTACGATGTAGCGCCACACGTTGGTGGCCATGCCGATCCAGTCCAGCGGGGCCGCGGGGTCGGGGCTCGCCGCCTGGAGGCTCGGCCCGATGAAGTAGGTGAGGATTGGGACGAACAGCCCCCACGCCAGTAGGCCGCCGGAGAAGTTCAGGGACGCCAGCTTCGGCCCGATGATGTACCCGACGCCCATGTAGGCGGGGCTGACGCCCGGCGACGTGAGCAGGATGCCGCTCTGGGCGCTGACCTCGCCGGTCGCCCGCAGGTCGATCGTCGCCCGGGAGAAGGCGACGAACTTCTGCCACGCGGTGGCGAAGACGTTGAGGTTGGCGAGCGCCTGGATGACCGCGCCGACGCCCATCGCCCCGAACAGGAACCGCGCTCCCGTCCCGCCGCGCTGGCCCGCCTTGTGGATTTCCGCCGCCGCCACCGACTCGGGGAACGGCAGTTCCACGTCCTCGACCATCACCCGCCGCAGCAGCGCCACGAACATGATCCCGAGCACGCCGCCCGCGAGCATGATGAGCGTGGACTGGAGGTAGTGGCCGGTGGTGTAGAAGTCGGTCCAGATGCCGGCGATGAAGAAGGCGGGGAGGGTGAAGATCGCGCCGGCCGCCACCGACTCGCCGATCGAGCCGACCGTCCGGGCGAAGTTCTCCTCGAGGATGTTCCCCTTCATCAGCCGCAGAAGCGCCATGCCGATGACGGCCGCCGGGTACGTGGCCGCGATCGTCATGCCGGCCTTGAGGCCCAGGTAGGCGTTGGCCGCGCCGAGCACGACGCACATCACGAGGCCGATGATGAGGGCCCTGGCCGTGAACTCCGGCAGGTCCGTGGACGCCGGCACATACGGCACGTGCCGCGCGCCGCCGGTCGTGGAGGTATCAGCCATGCGGACTCCGGTTACGGGTGGACCGGGCTACAGCGGGATGAACGACGTGTCCGGCGCCAGCCGGCGGACCCACGCCGCCAGCAGCGACGCCGCGCGGTCGAGGTCGTCGACCGCGATCATCTCGTTGGGACTGTGCATGTACCGGCACGGAACGCTCACGAGGCCCGTGGCCACGCCGCGGCGCGCCGTGAAGATCGCGTCCGCGTCGGTGCTCGTGCCGCGCGGCGCCGCCTCGATGGCGAAGGGGAGCCCCTCCCCCTCGGCCGCGTCGAGCAGTTGCTGGAAGACAACCCGGCTCACCGCCGAGCCGCGCGAGAGCACCGGCCCCCCGCCCAGCTTGAAGTCGCCCACGTCCTTCTTCTCGGCGCCGGGGTAGTCGGTCGCGTGCGTCACGTCCACCACCACTGCGGCATCCGGCTCCAGGTGGTAGGCGCTCGTCTTCGCGCCCCCGCCGGAGTACGCGATCTCCTCCTGCACGGTGGCGACCGCGGTCACGCCGGCCGCGAAGCCCGGCGTCTCCGAAAGGCGGCGCAGGGCCTCAAGCACCACGAACG
>CAYLJK010000452.1:0-2019 GCA_964383975.1 uncultured Gemmatimonadales bacterium
CGGAGCGGATCTTCCAGCTGAAGCGGGCGCTGCAGCGGGGGTTCGCGGTCGAGGAGCTGGGGACCCTCACCGGCATCGACCCCTGGTTCCTCGGGCAGCTCGCGGAGCTCGTCGAGGCGGAGCGCGACTGGAGCGACGCGCGGCGCTACCGCTGGGGCTCGCTCGGCGCGGCGGAACGGGCGGACGCCGTGCGGCGGATGAAGCGGATGGGGTTCAGCGACCGCCAGCTCGCCGCGCTGGCCGACCTGACGGAGGACGAGGTCCGGCGCGAGCGGCACGCCCTGGGCGTGCGGCCGGCGTACAAGACGGTGGACACCTGTGCGGGCGAGTTCCCGTCGGCCACGCCGTACCTCTACTCCAGCTACGACGAGGAGAACGAGTCGGTCCCACTGGGGGAGCAGGGGATCGTGATCCTCGGCTCGGGGCCGAACCGCATCGGGCAGGGCGTGGAGTTCGACTACATGTGCGTGCGAGCCGGCCTCGCGTTCCGCGAGCTGGGCTACCGGACCATCATGATCAACTCCAACCCGGAGACCGTCTCGACCGACTTCGACATCTCCGACAAGCTGTACTTCGAGCCGCTGACCTTCGAGGACGTGCTCGAGATCATCCAGCTGGAGCGGCCGCTCGGCGTCGTCGTGCAGCTCGGCGGCCAGACGCCGCTGCGGCTCACCAAGCGGCTGGAGGCCGCGGGGGTGCGCATCCTCGGCACGCCGCCCGAGTCCATCGACATCGCGGAGGACCGGCGCCGCTTCGAGCGCATCGCGCGCGAGCTGGGGATCACGCAGCCGCCGGCCGGCACCGCGATCAGCACCGACCAGGCCGTCGAGATCGCGAACACCATCGGGTATCCGGTGCTGGTCCGTCCGTCATACGTCCTCGGCGGCCGGGCGATGGAGATCGTGTACGACGAGGGGATGCTCCGCGGCTACTTCGAGAAGGCCGCGCGCGTCGCCCCCGAGCACCCGGTGCTCATCGACCGGTTCCTCGAGGACGCCTTCGAGGCCGACGTGGACGCCATCGCGGACGGCGAGCGGTGCGTGATCGGCGGCGTCATGCAGCACATCGAGGACGCGGGCATCCACTCGGGGGACTCGGCGTGCGTCCTCCCGCCGTACCTGATCGGGGAGCGCGAGACCGAGGAGATGCGGGAGCACACGCGCGCCCTCGCGCGGGCGCTGGGCGTGGTCGGCCTCATCAACGTGCAGTTCGCGGTGAAGGACGGCGTCGTGTACTGCCTCGAGGTGAACCCGCGCGGTTCCCGCACCATCCCCTTCGTCTCGAAGGCGACGGGCGTGGCGCTGGCGCGGCTCGCCGCCGGTGTGATGGTCGGCCACACGCTGGAGGCGCTGGGCTACACCGAGGAGATCGAGCTGCCCTACGTCGCCGTGAAGGAGGCGGTCTTCCCGTTCACGAAGCTGCCCAACGTGGATACGCTCCTCGGCCCGGAGATGCGCTCCACCGGCGAGGTGATGGGAATCGCGGACTCGTTTGGGTGGGCGTTCGCGAAGTCCCAGATCGGCGCGGACGCCGCGCTGCCCACCTCGGGCGGCATCCTCGTTACCGTCAACGACTCGGACAAGCCGACCGTCACCCCCATCGTGCGGCGCTTCCACGAGATGGGGTTCACCATCTACGCCACCGAGGGCACCGCGCGCCACCTCCAGAAGCGCGGTATCCCGTGCCAGCGGGTGCTCAAGGTGTGGGAGGGCCGGCCGAACCCCGTGGACCTGATCCTCTCGGACACCGTGCAGCTCCTGATCAACACGCCGCTCGGGAAGTACTCGCAGCGGGACGACTACGAGATCCGACGCACCGCCCTCATGCACCGCATCCCGTACACCACGACGATGTCGGCGGCCTCGGCCGCCTGCGACGCCATCATCGCCCTGCGCAGCTCCGCGGGGGACGTGCTCTCCCTCCAGGAGCGCTACGCGCGCCACCTGCGCCCCAGCGGGGTCGCCTGATGGCCGCGCGGCGCAAGGCGACGGCGAAGCGGGCCCACCCGGCGAAGGCGAA
>CAYLJK010000453.1:0-1975 GCA_964383975.1 uncultured Gemmatimonadales bacterium
TGTTGCCGATCGCGACGTCGGCGCCCCCGCTCGCCGGCGGCGCGAGGACCGCCAGCGCCAGCAGGTCGGTGGCCACGGTCACGAGCGCCCCGGCGGCACGGGCCTGCTCGCACAGGGCCCGGAAGTCCCGCAGCCGGCCGTCGGTGGCCGGGTACTGCACCAGCGCGCCGATGACGTTGGCCGTGAACGCGAAGCGGTCGGGGTCGCCCACGACGACCCTGATGCCCTGGGCGCCGGCCCGCGTGCGGACGACCGCGATCGTCTGCGGGTGGCAGAGCGCGTCCACCAGGTACACGGGATCGGCCGCCACCTTCGACGCCGCGCGCGTCAGGTGCATCGCCTCGGCCGCCGCGGTCGCTTCGTCGAGGAGCGACGCGTTGGCGATCGGGAAGCCGGTCATGTCCGAGACGACGGTCTGGTAGTTGAGGAGGGCCTCCAGCCTGCCCTGCGCGATCTCCGCCTGGTAGGGTGTGTAGGCGGTGTACCAGCCGGGGTTCTCGAGGATGTTCCGGACGATGACGGGCGGCGTGATGGTGTCGTGGTAGCCCATCCCGATGTAGGAGCGGAAGACCCGGTTCTCGGCGGCCATCGCGCGCAGCTCGGCGAGCGCCTGCCGCTCGGTGCGGGCGGCGGGGAGCCGGAGCGGCGACCGCAGCCGGATGTCCGGCGGGACGACGGCGTCGATGAAGGCGTCGAGCGTGGGGAAGCCGACGGTCTCGAGCATCGCGCGCAGGTCCTCGGGGCGGGGCCCGATGTGGCGCGCGGCGAAATGGTCGCGGTAGGCCATGGCCTGGGGTTCCGTGAGGGGGATCCACGTCGAACGAGCCGGGCGGGGGCCCGGCTCGTTCGCGACGTCACTGTCCGATGTGGGCGGCGTACTCGTCGGGGCCGAGCAGCTCGTCGAGCTCCTCCGCGTTCTTCACGCGCAGCTTCACCATCCAGCCGGCGCCGTACGGGTCCTTGTTCACGATGGACGGGTCGGCCTCGAGCGCGGCGTTGACCTCGACGACCTTCCCGGAGACGGGGCAGTACATCTCGGACACCGCCTTCACCGCCTCGATCGTGCCGAACGGCTCCATGCGGCCGAACTCCGAGCCCACCTTGGGGAGGTCGACGTAGACGACGTCCCCCAGCTCGCCCTGCGCGTAGTCGGTGATGCCGATCTCGACGACGTCGTCGGCGTCACGCTTGTTGACGTATTCGTGCTCTTCGGTGTAGAGCAGGTGCTCCGGGATCATGGACATCGCGACTCCCTGGAATCGGCGTGGACCGGCCGCGGGTAGCGTACCGCGCCGCGGCACCGAAATCAACTCGTGCCCGCGCGCGCCTGCAACTCCGTCCACACGGCCCGCGCGCGCTCCCGGAGCTCCGTCATCGAACGGTCGTTCACGATCACCCACGTGGCGCGCGCGCGCTTCAGCTCGGGCGGCAGCTGGGCCGCGATCAGCGCGTCCGCTTCCTCGCGCGCGAGGCCGCGCAGCCGCACGAGGCGGTCGCGGCGCACCGCCTCCGGCGCGTCCACGAACACCACGCCGTCGAAGGCCGCGGGGTCGAGCACCTCGAAGAGCAGGGGGATGTCGTGCACGACGACGCGGGCGCCGGCGCGGCGCGCCTCCGCCTCGCGCACGGTGCGGAGCCGCCGCACCTCGGGGTGGACGATGGCGTTGAGCGCCGCGCGCGCGGCCGCATCGCCCATGACGTGCCGCCGCAGCGCGGCCCGGTCGAGCGCGCCGTCCGCGCCCACGTACGACGCGCCGAAACGCGCCGCGATGGCGGCGAGCGCCCGCGTCCCGGGCGCCACCGCCTCGCGCGCCAGGACGTCGGCGTCAATGAGGACGGCGCCCCACTCGGCGAAGAGCGCCGCGACGGTGCTCTTGCCGGCCGCGACGTTGCCGGTCAGGCCGACGCGGAGCATGGCGAGCAGGCGGGCACGGCGGCACAGGGGCACGGGGGCGCGGAGGGACGCCCTCGGCGC
>CAYLJK010000454.1:0-1971 GCA_964383975.1 uncultured Gemmatimonadales bacterium
CTCGGCAAGGCGGTGGCCCTCGCCGTCGAGGCGGCGGACGACGACGGCATCCGGCAGCATGTCGGGCGGATCGGGGCGTCGAGGATCTCCAGCCAGCCGCTGGCGGAGACGTTTCGGGGCTGCCCGCTGTTCGACGCTCCGATGATCGCGGCCCTCGTCGTGGCCGGGGAGTCCGGCGATTACAGCGGGAGTCTGAGGCGGCTGGCGGAGCTGTACGAGTCGTGAGGAAAGAAGAAGGAGAAGACAGAGAGCACGCCCCCGCTCCTCCTCTCGTCTCTCCTCTCTCCCCTGTCCTCTCTCATCTCACCTCGCCCTCGTCACCAGCCCCTGCTCCTCGGAATACGTCACCAGCACGATCCTCCTCTCCCGCATCACGACGACCGTATCCAGCATGAGCGGGGACCGCGCGCCCTCGCCGAGTCCGCCGAACGCAACCCGGACCCTCCGCGCTCCGGGCCCGACCGGGATCCGGACGAACACTCCGAGCGGACGATCGGCGCGGGCTCCCCGCGGCCGAACGGTATCCTCCGCCACCGTCCGCCCGTCCACGGCGACCTCCAGGCGGTACGGCCGCAGCCGCGGCTCGCACACCGTCTCGCGCCGCATGTGGGGCGGCAGCTTCGCCAGCTCCTCGGCGGACACGCGGCGGCAGTCGGTGACCCGCTCCCCCTTGAAGCGCCACGCCAGCCGCAGCTCGGCGTCGGTTCCTTCCACCGCCGTCCAGGGTCGCCGCGAGAATGTGACGATGAAGAGGAGCAGGGCCGCGGCGATGGCGCCGCCGGCGACGTGACGGAGCGCGGTCCTCATCGGGGCTCCTGGGCGACGGTGACGGGCGCCTCGCACTCCCGGGCCAGCGCCTCCACGTCGAGCATCTCCCCGTGCCCGTTCTCCAGCGCCTGCACGGCGGGGCGGAAGTCGGCGAGGGCCGCCCGCACGAGGGCGCGCTCCCCTTCGCCGGCGAACAGCAGCCGCACGCGCCGGCGGTCCACGCGGGCCTTCAGCTCCGCCTCGCGGTCGTGGAAGAGCCGCTGCTCCAGCCAGACGGGCCCCTCGCGGTTCCAGCAGTCGCGCGGCGGGCAGGAGACGACGAGCACGCCGCCGGCGCCCGAGCGCACGAGGAACTCGACCACCGACGAGTGCAGGTTGCCGCCGCAGTTCACCGTGAAGACGGGCGCGCCGTCGAGATCGTCGAGCACGCCGGTGCCGCCACTCCGCCGGCAGGTGATGATGACCACGTCGCGCGGGCCGAAGGGGTGCGTCGCCTGGAAGCGCTTCGCGTCGCGCAGCTGGTCCCTGCCGGTCCGGCCCTCGGGGCCGATGCCCATCGGCGCGCACGAGCCGGCGCAGATCCCGCAGCTGGTGCAGAGGTCCGGGTTCACGCGGGCGACGAGGTACGGGCGGCCGTCGGTGCGGTCCACCATCGCGATCGCCTCGTACGGGCAGTCGAGGTAGCACTGCTCGCAGCCGGTGCACGAGCGCTCGTCCACGACGGACGGCGGCGGGAGCGCGGCGGCCTTCGGCTTCATGAACACCGGCACCAGCAGCAGCGCCGCCGTCAGCGCGCCGCCCAGGACCCACACCGCCCACGCGGGGAGCGGCCGGGTGAACGGCAGGAAGAAGACGTGGAAGACATCGTACTCGGCGCGGCCGGGGAGCGTGAAGAGGTCAGCCGGCGGCTCCATCCGCAGCGGGAAGACCACCGACACCACCGCCAGGAGACCGAGGGTCCACCAGAGAAGCGGCTTCGGCGGGACCAGTTGGGCGCGGGCGACGCGCGCCACGTGGATCCAGAACAGCACGCCGAGGCCGATCGGGGCGGCGACGTGCGCGAAGAGGTTGAGGAAGAAGAACGCGCCCGGGAGCGGCCGCTCGCCGTCGAAGGCGCGGCTGATCGGCTCCGAGAACAGCGGCAGGGCGTCCATCCAGCGCGCTCCCTCCCGCGCCAGGACCTCCGCCTGCACGTCCCAGACC
>CAYLJK010000455.1:0-1969 GCA_964383975.1 uncultured Gemmatimonadales bacterium
GGGGCGCCCTGGGGGAACCGCCTCCGCCAGCCGTCGGAGTACCGGCCGAGCGGCTCCCGTGGTAAGCACGCGCCACCCTGGAGATGCAATAAGAGATGTCAACCCTCTTCGCGAAGATCCGCAATCTTCGGGGCCGTAGTGGCGAGGCGTCGGCCATAGCCCCCACGGCCGGGGGGTGGGCTGCGCGCGGCCTTCGGCAAGGTCGCCCGTACCCTTCCGCGCCCGCTCCGCGGGCTTGTGCAGGGGCCCCCGGTCTCCCCTGCCTGCGGCCTTCCGCAGCTCCGGACTGGCTTTCGTGGGGGCGATGGCCTGGCGTCGATGCCCAGGCAGGCGGGGGGTGTGCCGGGTCGCGAGGAACCAGCTACCGTGAGCGCGCGGAGGTCGCGGGACTTCGATTCAGGCCGGCGACGCGAGTGGCCGAGCTGTCAACCCGTGGAGCAAGCGGCCTCCGCACCCCCGTCTTGCCGGCCGGCCGCCATGGCCTCGGCCTTGGCGATGCCGCGCGCGGCCTTGTCGGCGTCCCAGCGCTCGTTGCGGGTGAGCAGCGCGAACACGAGCTCCGCCATCTTCCGGGAGATCGCGCCGCCGGCCGCCATGGTGGACTTCTGCCGCTTCCTCAGCCTCGCGTAGAACGCCCGGATCACCGGGTTGAACTGGCGAGCCGCAGCCGACGCGACCATGAACGTCATCTTCAGCATCCGGTTCCCCTTGGTGGTCATGCGGTACTTCCGGCGGGCCTCGCCGCTCTCCCAGACCACTGGGTACAGGCCGCAGTAGCCGACGAACTCCTCCTTCCGCTTGAAGCGCGTGACGTCGCCGACCTCGGCGAGGATCGCGGCAACGGAGACGGCCCCGAGCCCGGGCATGGACGTCAGCACCTGGTCCGGGAAGTGCTCGCGGAGGAGGGCCTCGATGGCGGCGTCGAGCTCGGCGACGTGGCGGTGGAGGTCGAGGATCCGCGCCGCGGTGGTGCGGATGACGAAGCAGGTCGCGGCGGGGAGCACGAGCGTCGGCGACTGCGCGGCCAGCTCCAGCACCTTCTCCGCGAACGCCACCCCGATCCGGCGGCCGCGGCACTTGATCGCCGCGAGATCCTCGACGGACTGCTCGAGGATCGCCGCCGGCGACGGGAACGCCTGCAGCGCCGCGACGATCCGCGTCCCGAGGCCCTCGCCGGTCACCTTGCGGTAGCCGGGGAAGTGGAACCGCAGGAGCTTGTGCAGCCGGTTCTTGTGCTTGGTGCGCTCCTCGATGAGCCGGCGCCGGGTCCGCGTCGTCTCCTTCATCAGCTCCATGCCCAGGGTCGTGGCGGCGCGGGGCTCGGGCTGCATCCGCAGGACGAACTCGGCGATGAGCCGGGCGTCGCCCTTGTCGGTCTTGCAGTCGAGCAGCTTCGCCCTCGCGAAGTTCTTGACGGCGCGCGGGTTGAGGACGTGGACCTCGGTCGAGACGCGCTTCTCCTCGCGCAGCACCATGGCCACGCGGGCGTGCATGTTCGACGTGGACTCCATGCCCACCACCACGCGGCCGCTCCCGCCACGGCGGCTGGCCGCCTCGACGGTGGCGTCGGCCAGCAGCCTCCAACCCCCCGGGTCGTTGGCCCAGCTCCCGCTGGCGCGGACGGGGCGCATCCGCGCGTCGAGGAAGCAGGCGTCGAGCTTCCGGTTGGCAACGTCGATCCCGACGTACACATCTTCGTTCATCACGGTCTCCATGGTTCGGGTGGTTGCGACGGGCGAGGGGTGTCCCTGTCCGCACCGGTCCAGCCTCAACTCCTGAATCGCGCGGTCGTGCCGCAGGTTGCAATCAAGGCTTCGGGCCGGGCGGCAGGGGGTCACTCTCCCGGGACGAGGTCGTGCCTCACGTCCGATGAAGACCTGCGACCCGACGCCCGCGCCCGAAGCGCCTACCACAACCGTTCCGCCTCGGCTTTCCGGCTGGGGCAAGCACAGTCCCTATAGGAGTCCTG
>CAYLJK010000456.1:0-1963 GCA_964383975.1 uncultured Gemmatimonadales bacterium
AGCGGTGCAGGTACGACTGGAGCACGATGCCGACGAGGTCCCGTCCGTAGACCGGGTACAGCTCCTCGAACAGCGCCAGCGTCCGCTCGGTGTGCGCGCTGCTCTCCATGTCGAGTCGCATGAAGATGCCGTGCTGCTTCCCGCGGTCAAGCAGCCGCCGCACGTTCTCGCGCACCAGCTCCGATGACAGGTCGAGGCCGAGCTGCGTGAGTTTGACCGAGACGTTGCAGTCCAGCCGGTCCGCCGCGATGCGGTCGAAGATGGCGAGGATGGACTCCGCCGCGGCGCGCGCCTCCTCGGGCTTCGTGACGCTCTCGCCCAAGAGGTCGAGCGTGGCCATGATGCCCTTGGCGTTCAGCTCCTTCACGGCGGCCGAGGCGGTGTCGAGCGTCTCGCCGGCGACGAAGCGCGAGGCCGCCTTGCGGCTCAGGGGGTTGGAGCGGGCGAAGCGGTGCAGCTGTTTCTGGTTGCTCAGGTAGAGGAACAGCGCGCGCATCATGTGCGTCAGTCTCCGGGATAGAAGCGGCTGCCGCGCGCGACGAGGTCGCGCAGGATGGCGGCAGGCGCGAAACGGGGGCCGCACCCGGCGGCCAGGCGCTCGAGCGCCGCGACGACGCTCGCGGGGCCCAGCGCGTCGATCGTGCGGAACGGCCCGCCGCGGAACGGCGGATAGCCGATGCCGAAGACCGCGCCGACGTCGCCGTCGCGGGGCTGGCGCACCACGCCCTCCTCCAGCGCGCGGGCGGCCTCGTTGAGCATCGCGAGCGTCAGCCGCTCGGTGACGGCGTCCGCGCCGGGGCCCGTCCCCTTCGCCACTCCCAGCAGCTCGTACACGGCTCCGTCCGCGCCGCGCCTGCGGCCGCCCTCGTAGCGGAAGAAACCGCGGCCGTTCTTGCGGCCGAGCCGCCCCGCCTGCACGAGCCGGTCCAGCGCGATCGCCGGCGCGAGCCGCTCACCGAACGCCTCGCGCATCACCTCGCCCGCCTTCACCGCGACGTCGAGCCCCACCTCGTCGAGCAGCGCGACCGGCCCGACCGGGAAGGCCCACCGCGTCATCGTGCCGTCCAGCTCCTCGATCGGCGTCCCCTCGGCGAGGAGGTGCCCGGTCTCCACCATGTACGGGGCCAGGATCCGGTTGATGAAGAAGCCGGGCCGGTCCCGCACGACGATCACCGTCTTCCCCATCCGGCGGCCGAAGGCGACGGCCGTCACGGTCGCCTCGGGCGCGGTCCCCGTGTGGGGGATGACCTCCAAGAGCGGCATCCGGTGCACCGGCGAGAAGAAGTGCATGCCGATGACCGTCTCGGGGCGCCGGGACGCCTCGGCGATCCGGGCGATGGGGATGGTCGAGGTGTTGGAGGCGAAGATGGTGTCCGCCCGCGCGACCGACTCCACCTCGCGCAGGACCTGCCGCTTCACCTCCAGGTCCTCGAAGACCGCCTCGATGACCAGGTCCGCGCCGCGGAACCCGGCGTAGTCGGTGCCGCCGCTGATCAGCGCGAGTCGCCGCGCCCCCTCGCGCCGGTGGTAGCGGCGTCGCTTCACGTTCTCACCGATCACGTCGGCGCAGGCCTTCAGTCCCTTGCCCACCCGCGCGAGGTCGGCGTCCTTCATCCGGACCGGGACCTCCGCCTGGTCCGCGGCGACGGCGGCGATCCCCGCCCCCATGAACCCTGCCCCCAGCACGCCGATCCGCTCGACCTCGCGCGGTTGCGGCGCCGGCGCCGGCACGCCGGGGTCCTTCTTGAGCGCCGTCGTGGCGAAAAAGATGCGCACCAGCTGGCGCGACACATCGGTCATCGCCATCCGCGCGAACAGCTCCGCCTCGTGCTCCAGCCCGCGGGCCATGCCGTGCGTGAGCCCGAATCCGACGGCCTCGAGCGCCGCGAGCGGCGCCGGGTCGTGGCCGCCGGACTTCCGCAACGTCACCGCCCGCGCCCGTGAGAGCACGAAGGCGCGGCCG
>CAYLJK010000457.1:0-1953 GCA_964383975.1 uncultured Gemmatimonadales bacterium
GCCGCGATCGCGACGAGCGCGGCCGCGGCGGCGGCGAGCAGGAGGCGGACGACCAGCCTCACGGAACCTCGATGAGCTGCTCCCGCCGCGTCCCGACGCCGACGTAGCGCACCGGCGCAGCGGCTAGCCGCTCCACCGTCTCGATGTAGGCGCGCGCCTCGGCCGGGAGGTCGGCGAGCCGCCGCGCGGCGCCCGTCGGCCGGCGCCACCCCGGAAGCCGCGTGTACACCGGCTCGACGCGCTCCAGGTCGGCGGCGTTATCCGGGAGGTCGTCGAGCGCCACGCCGCTCAGGCGGTAGCCGGTGCACACCGGCAGCTCGTCGAAGTGGTCGAGGATGTCGAGCTTCGTCACGGCCAGCGCCGTGAGCCCGTTCACGCGCACGGCGTAGCGCGCCACCATCGCGTCGAACCACCCGCACCGCCGCGGCCGGCCGGTCGTCGCTCCGAACTCGTGGCCCAGCTCACGGAGCCGGGAGCCGAACGGCTCCGGCGCCTCCGTCGGCAGCGGGCCGTTCCCGACGCGCGTGGTGTAGGCCTTCAGCACGCCCAGGACCGCATCAATCGCGGTCGGTCCGATCCCGGCCCCGATAGCGGCGCCCCCCGCCGTCGTACTCGACGACGTGACGAACGGGTAGGTGCCGTGGTCCACGTCGAGCAGCGCCCCCTGGGCACCCTCGAGCAGCACCGACCCACCCCCGCGCAGCGTGTCCGCGATCAGGCGGCCGGCGTCCCCGACGTACGGCAGCAGCCGCGGCGCGAGCACCTCCAGCTCGGCGACGACCGTGTCCGCCTCGCAGCGCTGGGACGAGCCCCCCAGCTGGAGCACGGCGTTGGCGCGCTCGCACCCCGCGCCGACCAGCTTCGCGACGATCGCGGGGTACCGCAGGTCGCCGACCCGCACACCGCGCCGGCCCACCTTGTCCTCGTAGCAGGGACCGATGCCGCGCGCCGTCGTGCCGATCTTCCGGGAGCGCGCGCTCTCCCCGTCGAGGAGCTTGTGGTACGGGAGCACGAGATGCGCGCGGTCGCTGATCAGCAGCCGGTCCGGGACCGGGATCCCCCTGGCCGTCAGCGCGTCGATCTCGTGGAACAGCGTCTCGGGGTCGAGGACCACGCCGTTGCCGATGACGCACCGCGCGCCGGCGTGGAGGATCCCCGAAGGGACCTGGTGCAGGACGAAGGCGCCGTCCGGCGCGTCCACCGTGTGGCCGGCGTTCGCCCCCCCCTGATAGCGCACCACCACCGACGCCCGCTCGGCGAGCGCGTCCACGACCTTGCCCTTGCCCTCGTCGCCCCACTGGGCGCCGACGACCACCAGGCAGCGGGTCTCGGCGGAGAACACGGCGGGCTCAGGCCGCCCGGCGCAGGCCGGCGGCCGCGAGGGCGTCGCTCACGCGCGCGAGCTGACGGGCGTCGAGACCGACGAGCGGCGGACGCGGCGGACCGCACGGCAGGCCCACCTGCTCCATCGCCGCCTTGATCCCGGCCGGGCCGAGCGCGCCGACGATGTCCCGCGCGAGCGGGGTGAGCCGCTCCTGGAGCGCCCCCGCCGTCGGCCGGTCCTCCTCGCGGAAGGCGCGGTAGAGCTGCACGCAGAGTGGCGCGGCGAAGCACGCCACCGCGAGGATCCCGCCGGCGGCGCCCATCTCGAGGGCCGGGTAGAAGAGGTTCCCGCTCCCGGTCAGCGCCGCCCACCGCGGCGCGGCCGCGCGGAAGGCCCCGAAGGTCTTGAGGTCCCCCGAGGAGTCCTTGAACCCGATGATGCGCTCATGGTCGGCGATCGCCCGCAGCACCGTGTCCGTCAGCGCCACGTGTGCGAACTTCGGAATGTTGTACACGATGACGGGGACCGGGCTCTCGTCGGCCACCCTCGCGTAGTGGTACGCGAACGCCGCCGGCGGGAGGACGGCGCCGTAGTAGGACGGGGGGCGGACCAGCACCGCGTCGGCCCCC
>CAYLJK010000458.1:0-1933 GCA_964383975.1 uncultured Gemmatimonadales bacterium
CGGGCAGCAGTAATCCTCTTCGCCCCTTCCGTGTGCGGCGCCCCGGCCCTGTGCCGGGGCGCCGTCGTTCAGACGCCTGCGCGGGCGCGGGATCGTCGCGCCCGGTTCTCCCGGAAGATCGCGGCGAAGACGGCGGGGGCGAGGGCCTCGCGCCGGTGCGCGGCGTATCCCAGGACCGCGGCCAGGCACCAGCAGATGTACACGACGGTGATCTCCTCGCGCCACGACGGCACGAGGAACTGCGCCAGCCAGAGGCCGAACAGCGCGGCGGCGTCGTACCAGCGGAACTTGAGGTCGAGCAGCAGCAGCGCGGCGAGCGCCGATTGGGCGATGGTGAGGGCGATCTCCACCTGCTGCTCGCCGTCGAAGGTGAACGCCTCGAACGATCCCTGCGCGACGGCGTGCGACCAGCCGTACACGATGGGGATCATCGCCGCGAGCACCGTCCACTGGTTGATGTTGCTCGAGACCATGTTCATCAGGGCCATCGGCGCATGGGTGACGCGCCGCGCCCAGTTGAACGCCGAGAGCTTCTCGGGGAACTCGGAGAGGAATGGCGCGACCCACTGCACGAGCACGAAGTCGCTGACGCCGAGGAGCGCGGCGAGGGCGAGCATCGATTCCAGGAACGGATGCGCGGTGACGTAGAGCAGCACGCCGCCGGCCGCGAATAGGGCGAGGATGGCCGCGGGGCGCTTCCAGCCGGGCTGCCGGTACGCCCAGCGCGAGACGGCGGGAGCCTCGTCCAGCTCCTCTTCCTGGCGTGGCGGGCACTGCCACAGCACCCAGAGGTACGCGACGTACATCGCCAGGAGGACGACGGCATCGAACCAGCCGATGGAGGCCTTGAGCCAGATCACGAGGAACCAGGCGAGCGGCGGGAAGAGGCCCATCACCTCCACCGCGTGCTCGCGGTCCAGCGCGATGACGGGGAGGCGGCCGCGGGTGCGGCGGCCGAAGGCCGCGGCGACGAAGTAGATCATCGGCCAGCCGAGGCCGATCAGCAGGCGGATGGCGCCGGTGAGGTTGGCGACGGCGAGGTGGGCGCGCGACTGGTCCTTGCCCGCGCCCCACGCGATGACCGCCTCGACGGCGAACTCGGGGAGGGTCTGGAGCCAGGCGAGGGCGGCGAGGGCGATGCCCTGGGAGACCAGAAACTGCGCCGCCTCCGCGCCCCACGCGACGAGGAACGCGGAGAGGAGCATGGAAGGGAACGTCCACAGCGCGGCGAGGGCGCTGCCCGCGGCGGCGACGGCCCGCACGGCGAGGGCGGCGAGCGGTTTTGCGGGCGTCACGGCGCGGACGTATCCTCCTTACGGCAGCGAACCTAACGGCCTCCCCCGAACCGCGACAGGCAATGGCCCAGGTCGTCGTCACCCGCCGCACGCACTTCAACGCAGCGCACCGGCTCTTCAACCCGGAGTGGTCGGACGCGGAGAACGCGCGCGTCTTCGGCCCGTGCGCGAACCCGAACTACCACGGGCACAACTACAACCTCGACGTGTCGGTGATCGGTGAACCGGACCCCGCCACCGGCTACGTGATCGACATCAAGACGCTGAAGGACGTGATCGAGGCGCAGGTACTGCGGCGCTTCGATCACCGCAACCTGAACCTCGACGTCCCGGAGTTCCGGGACCTCATCCCGACGGCGGAGCACATCGTGCTCGTCTGCTGGCGGCTGCTCGTGCCGGCGATCCCGCGCGGCCGGCTGCACCGGCTGGTGCTGTGGGAGACCGAGCGCAACCTGGTCGAGTACACCGGAGGCTGAGTGGACCTCACGCAGGCGACGTTCGAGGAGCTGGTCCGTGAGATGCTCACGCGGCTCGGCGAGGACCCGAACCGCGAGGGGCTGCGGCGCACGCCCGAGCGGGTGGCGCGCGCGCTGCACTGGATGACGCGCGGCTACCGGATGGACCCGATGGAGCTGCTG
>CAYLJK010000459.1:0-1928 GCA_964383975.1 uncultured Gemmatimonadales bacterium
GCGCCGCGACCCGGAGGACGTGCTCGCCGTGCTGGCCACGTCGGGGACGATGGGCAAGCCGAAGGGCGTGTGCCTCTCGCACCGCAGCCTGCTGGGGACCGCGGAGCGCACGGCGGCCGTCCTCCGGGCGGCCCCGGCGGACGTCGCGCTGGTGGCCGTGCCGCACTTCACGGTGTTCGGCACGAGCGTCCTCCTCCAGGCCGTGCTCGCCGGCGGGACCGTGGTGCTGCTCGAGCGCTTCGCGCCGGGCGAGGCGGTGCGCGCGATGGGCGCCCACGGCGTGACCCTCTGTCACGGGGTGCCGACGATGTTCGCGCTGCTGGTGCGGGAGCGCGGCTTCAGCCGGACGGAGCTCCCCGCGCTCCGGACGGGGCTCATCGCCGGCGCACCGGTGTCCGTGGACCTCGTGCGGCGCGTGCGCGCCGTGTGCGACGTCGAGATCGCCTACGGACTGACCGAGACGGGACCCACGGTGACCATGACGCGGCCGGACGATCCGGCGGCCCTCCGCGAGGAGACGGTGGGCGCGCCGATCGCCGGGGTGGAGGTGCGGGTGCAGGGCGGGCCCGCGGCCGCGGGCGAGGTCGTCGTGCGGGGCCCGGGCCTCATGGCGGGCTACGACGGCATGCCCGCGGAGACCCGCCGTGCCCACACCGAGGACGGGTGGTTCCGCACCGGCGACCTCGGCGTCCTCGGTCCCGACGGACGCCTGCGGATCGTGGGGCGGCAGAAGGAGACGATCATCCGCGGCGGCTGGAACGTGCATCCGCGCGAGGTGGAGGATGTGCTGCGCGCGCACCCCGCGGTCGAGGACGTCTGCGTGGTGGGGGTCCCCCACGAGATCCTCGGCGAGATGATCTGCGCGTGCGTGATCCCGACGGAAGGCACCGACCTGCGCGGCGAGGAGCTCCTCGCCTTCGCGCGCGGGCGGATGGCCGATTACAAGCTGCCCGACCTGGTCCGGGCCGTGGACGCCCTCCCGCTCACACCAAGCGGGAAGGTGGCGCGCCGCGAGCTGGCCCGGCGTCTGGCGACCGACCAACCGCAGTGAAGGAGTCCATGACGCAACCCGTATCCCGACCGGCCGGGAAGCAGCCGCCGGCGCATGCGCCCAACGCGGCGCTGCTGATCGACTTCGATAACGTGACCATGGGGATCCGCTCGGATCTCCAGCACGAGCTGCGCCGCCTCCTCAACTCCGAGATCATCCGGGGGAAGGTGGCCGTGCAGCGCGCGTACGCCGACTGGCGGCGCTACCCGCAGTACATCGTGCCGCTCTCCGAGGCCTCGATCGATCTGATCTTCGCCCCGGCGTTCGGCTCCTCCAAGAAGAACGCGACCGACATCCGGCTCGCCATCGACGCGCTCGAACTCATCTTCACCCGTCCCGAGATCGGCACCTTCATCCTGCTATCCGGGGATTCGGACTTCAGCTCGCTCGTCATCAAGCTGAAGGAGTACGGCAAGTACGTGATCGGCGTCGGCATCCGCGAGTCCTCCAGCGACCTGCTGATCCAGAACTGCGACGAGTACTACTCGTACACCGAGCTGGCGGGCCTCACCCGCGTCGCCGACGAGGTGCTCGAGCGGCGCGACCCGTGGGAGCTGGTCGTGGACGCGGTGCTGGAGATGAAGAAGCGGCGCGACGTCATGCGCTCGGACCGCCTCAAACAGGTGATGCAGGAGATCGACCCCTCGTTCGACGAGAAGAACGTGGGGATGAGCCGCTTCTCCAAGTTCGTGGACGAGGCCCGGCGCCGCGGTCTCATCGTCACCACCAAGCTCGAGAACGGCCAGCAGGAGATCGACCTCGGTCCGTCGGCGCCCGGCGGCGACAAGGCGCTCCCGCCGATCCCTGGCGGGGCCGACGACCGCCGCAGCCGCGAGCGCGCCGAGCGGGCGGCCGAGGAGCCGAAGGCCGAGGGACG
>CAYLJK010000460.1:0-1921 GCA_964383975.1 uncultured Gemmatimonadales bacterium
CGAACGTGCCGGACGGGGCGGCGGTCATGTTGTCGTTCCCGAGGAGCTGCGGCTGCTGCCCGCCGATGAGCAGGTTCGCCGCCACCCAGCCCATGAGCGGCATGATGGCGTCGAGCAGGGCGACGTCGATGAACTGTCCCTCGCCCGTGCGCTCCCGGTGGTAGAGCGCGGCCATGATGGCGAACGCGGCGTTGAGCCCGCCCACCGTGTCGCAGACCGGGAAGCCGCAGCGCAGCGGGTTGAGCCGCTCGTCCCCGTTCACCGCCATCACGCCCGAGAGCCCCTGGATGATCTGATCGTACGCCGGCTTGAACGCATCCGGCCCCGTCGCGCCGAAACCGGAGATGGCACAGAAGATCAGCCGCGGGTTCACCTCGCGGAGCGAGGCGTAGCCGACCCCCAGTCGGTCCATCACGCCGGGACGGAAGTTCTCGACCACCACGTCCGCCGTGGCCGCGAGCTTTCGGAAGATCTCCTTCGCCTCCGGCTCCTTGAGGTTCAGCGTGACCGACCGCTTGTTGGCGTTCTGCGCCAGGAAGCTGGTGCCCATCAGCTGATCGTTCAGCTCCGGGAGACAGCCGAGCTTGCGTGCCAGGTCGCCGTCGGTCGGATTCTCGACCTTAATCACCTCGGCGCCTAGCAGCGCCAGCTGCAGCGTCGCGAACGGCCCTGACAGTACGTTGGTGAGGTCCAGCACCCTCACCCCTTCGAGCATCTTCCGTCCCACAGCTCCTCCCCTGTCTCTTCTCGCTCCCCTCACCCCCCTCTCCCTCCCCTCACTCCCCTCCCCGCCGAATCGGCCCTGTCTTGTACACCTTCCCCGGCATCTCCCTCCCGAAATGCGCGGCCACCGCCCGGGCCACAGCGATCAGCCCGTCGAGCCTGATGTCCTCCCGGTGTCCCATCCGCTGCAGCATGTACACCAGGTCCTCCGTGCACACGTTGCCGGCGGCCACCTTCGTGAACGGGCACCCGCCCAGTCCGGCGAACGACGACTCGATGCTCGTCGCGCCCAGCTCCAGCGCGGCGAGCACATTCGCGATCCCCATCCCGTACGTGTCGTGGAAATGGCAGGCGCACTCGAGCCCGGGGCCGAGCGCGCGGACGCCCTCGTAGAGGCGGCGCACCTGGTCGGGCATCGCATGGCCGGCCGTGTCGGCGAGCGAAACCTGCGTGACCCCGGCCTCCGCGTAGCGGCCCACCAGCGCCAGGACCCGCTCGGCAGGGATGGGTCCCTCGAAGCCGCAGCCGAAGGCCGACTGCACCGAGACCTGGACCCGCCGCCCGTCGGCGAGGAGCTGGCGGGCCATGGCGATGACGCGGTCGGCCGCCTCGGCGACGCTCATCGCCGTGTTTTTCCGGCTGTGCGTCTCCGAGGCCGAGACGCCCATGCAGACGAGGTCCACGTCCGCCGCGACGGCGCGATCAAGCCCCTTCTCGTTGAGCACGAGCCCCGAGAGCACCGCGCCGGCCGGCACGGGGCCGGCGCGCAGCTCGCGGAACAGCCGGTCGGTGTCGGCCATCTGCGGGACCTTCTCGGGGTGCACGAACGAGCCGACCTGGACGATGTCCACGCCCGCCTCGAGCACGCCGCGGACCCACCCGAGCTTCGTCTCGAAGGGGACGACCGCCTTCTCCATCTGGAGCCCGTCCCTCGGTCCGACCTCGTGGATCACGGTCGGCGTCATGGCCGCCCCCCGCTCCCCGCTCACAGCTTCCGGGCCACCGCTTCGCCCATCTCGAGCGTGGTGGCGCTCCCGCCCATGTCGTACGTCCGCACCGTTCCCTCGCGCACGACCGCCGCCACGGCGCGGTCCACCCGCGCCGCGGCATCGGTCTCGCCGAGCCATTCGAGCATCATCTTCCCGGCGAGGATGGTGGCGATCGGGTTGACCTTGTACTGGCCCGCGTACTTCGGCGC
>CAYLJK010000461.1:0-1915 GCA_964383975.1 uncultured Gemmatimonadales bacterium
ATTGACACGTTCGTCTCGGCCGACGCGCCGCTGGAAACGCCGAGCTTCGCCGTGGCGCCGCTCGGCCGCGGCGCGGTGGCGCGCGCGGTGGACAACTCGTCGGTCACGCCGCCGGCGGCGCTCGACTCGCTCGTGGCGCTGGCGCGGTCACGCCGCATCCCGCTTCAGGTCGGCACCACCAACGGCGGGAACGACGGCTCCGTCTTCACGCGCTGGGGGACGCCCGACGTGCCGGTGGGCTGGCCCCTGCGCTACTCGCATTCCCCCGCGGAGGTCATCGACCTGCGCGACCTCGTCGCCCTCGCCGACCTCACGCTGGCCATCGCGGAGCGCTGGTAGATGCCCCGAGCCCTCATCTCCGTCTCCGACAAGCGCGGCGCCGTCGAGTTCGCCGCCGGACTCACCGCGCTGGGGTGGGAGATCGTCTCCACCGGCGGCACCGCTCACGCCCTCGCCAAGGGGGGCGTCGCCGTCACCCCGGTCGAGCAGATCACCGGCTTCGCCGAGATGATGGATGGGCGGGTGAAGACCCTGCACCCCGCGGTGCACGGAGGCATCCTCGCCCGGCGCTCCATCCCGCAGGACCTGCGGGCCCTCGCCGAGCTGGGGTACGCGCCCATCGATCTCGTCGCGGTGAACCTGTACCCGTTCCGCGAGACCGTCGCGCGGCCGGACGTGACCGCCGAGGAGGCCATTGAGCAGATCGACATCGGCGGGCCCTCCATGCTGCGCTCGGCGGCCAAGAACCACGAGGCGGTCATCGTCGTCGTGGACCCGCTCGACTACAAGCGCGTGCTGGAGGCGCTGAGCCGCGGCGGCGCGACGCCAGCGCTGCGCCGCGAGCTGGCGGCCAAGGCGTTCACCCACACCGCCGCCTACGACGGCGCCATCGCCGCGTGGATGGCGCAGGACGGCAGCGGCGAGGGGCTGCCGGCGACGCTGGTCCTCGTCCTCGAGCGCCTCCAGGCGCTGCGCTACGGCGAGAACCCGCACCAGCAGGCGGCCTTCTACGGCACGGGGGAGATGGGCGGGCTCGCCTCGCTCACCCAGCTCGGCGGCAAGGCGCTGAGCTTCAACAACCTCCTCGACGTGGACGCCGCGCTCAGCGCCGTCGGGGCCTTCGACCGGCAGGTGGCGTGCGCCATCGTCAAGCACACGACGCCGTGCGGACTGGCCGTCGCCACCAACGCAGAGGAGGCGTACCGGCGGGCCCTCGCCTGCGACCCCGTTTCGGCGTTCGGGAGCGTGGTCGGCTTCAACACGGTGGTGAGCGGCGGCGTCGCCCGCGCGATGGCCGACCTCTTCATCGAGGTCGTGGTCGCGCCGCGCTTCCAGCCGGAGGCCGTCGAACTGCTCACGCAGAAGAAGAACCTGCGGCTCATCGAGGTGCCGCGCGCCGACGAGCAGGCGCTCGACTTCAAGCGGGTGCGCAGCGGCTTCCTGGTGCAGCAGCGGCTGGTACTCTCGAGCGACGAACGCGGCTGGCGCACCGTCACGAAGCGCGCGCCCTCCCCCGAGGAACTGACCGACCTGCGCTTCGCGTGGGCCGCGGTGGCGAGCGTGAAATCGAACGCGGTCCTGCTCGCGCGCGACGGCGCCTCCATCGGCATCGGCGCGGGGCAGATGAGCCGCGTGGACAGTGCGATGCTCGCCGTGCACAAGGCGCGCCAGGCCGGGCACGACCCCGCGGGCGCCGTCCTCGCCTCCGACGCCTTCTTCCCGTTCCGGGACGGCGTGGACGCCGCGGCGGCGGCGGGGATCCGCGCCATCATCCAGCCCGGCGGCTCGGTGCGGGACGAGGAGGTCACCGCCGCCGCCGACGAGCACGGGATGGCCATGGTGTTCACGGGGATCAGGTTGTTCCGGCACTAGGGTCGGTGGGGGCAGGGAGCGCCCGATGAGCTGGTGCCCCGTG
>CAYLJK010000462.1:0-1893 GCA_964383975.1 uncultured Gemmatimonadales bacterium
TCGTCGGCCGTGGCTGGAGCCCCATGGCAGGACTGCAAACCGCGTGTCACGCGGAGCGGCTGGCGCCACGGCATACCCCCTAACGCGTAACGCGTAACGCGGAACGCGGAACGCTGTCGGGAGGTAGTCAGGATGGAATGACCGGCTCCGATTCGCGAGCACGTGGATTACGCTTGCGGATCGGTGAGAACCGTGGCGCAGAGCCACAAGCGAAGGGAGCCGGTCGATGAGGAGGATAGCCGAAGTGGTGAGGATGTTTGTTGGGTTGGACGTGCACGCGGAGACGATCGCGGTTGCCGTGGCGGGGGCCAACGGTGGGGAGGTGCGCTCGCTCGGCGTGATCCCCAATCGGCCGGGGAGCGTCAGCAAGTTGATTCGGAAGCTGGGGGATCCTCGGGCGATCAAGGCCTGCTACGAGGCGGGACCATGCGGCTACGCCCTGTATTGGCAGTTGGTGGGTCTGGGCGTGCACTGCGACGTGGTGGCGCCCACGCTCATCCCAGTGAAGGCCGGCGATCGAGTGAAGACGGACCGGCGTGACGCGACCAAGTTGGCGCGTCTGTACCGTAGCGGCGAGCTCACGGCGGCTTGGGTCCCGGATCAGGCACACGAGGCGTTGCGTGACGTGGTGCGTGCCCGCGAGGCAGCCAAGAAGGACCAGCTGCGGGCTCGCCATCGGCTGTCGAAGTTTCTCCTGCGCAAGGGGCTGCGACCGCCAGAGAAGCTCACGGCCTGGTCGGACAAGTACATGCAGTGGGTGAAGGCGCTGACCCTGGCGGTTGCAGCCGAAGAAGCGGTGCGCCTCGACTACGTCAACGAGGTCGACCACGCAGCCGCGCGCATCAAGCGGCTGGAGCGAGCCATCGACGAGGCCGTGGACGCCGCTCCGCAGGACATCCAGGTGGTCATCCAAGCACTGCAGGCGTTCCGTGGAATTCAGCGCCTGAGCGCAGCGACGATTGCCGCCGAGGCGGGCTCGATCTCTCGGTTCGCACGCGCCAAGCAGCTCATGGGCTACGCCGGCATCGTGTCGTCGGAGGACTCAAGTGGGGACCGAACGCGGCGCGGTGCGATTACCAAGACGGGCAACGCTCACCTGCGTCGGATCGTCATGGAGGCGGCCTGGTCGTACCGATACAAGCCGAGTCTCTCCAAGAGACTGTGCGAGCGGCAAAAGGGCTTGCCGCCAGAGATCTGCGAGATTGCCTGGAAGGCTCAGCATCGGCTCCACAAGCGGTACATGACGCTGCTGTTGAAGGGAAAGAGCAAGCAACAGGTGGTGGTTGCCGTCGGACGAGAGCTTGTGGGGTTCATCTGGGACGTCGGGCGGCGGGTCGAGGCAGCGCATCAGAAAGCGACCCCCGCGACGACACGAGCTGCGGCGTAAGAGCCTCAAAGAGGAAAGGACTTGAACGTGTTCGGGCGGGTAGGGCAGCGACCGAGGGGCACACGGAAAGGAGAACCCTCGACGATTCTATGTGCGCGGGCGACAGCTCGTATGCACGCCAGTAGTCCGAGGCAGCTCCCGACGGATCACGACCATGACGGCGGGCCCAGCGCTCGATCCGCGAATATCAGAGTGATCAACCGTCGCGAACGCTACCTTGGTCGCTGCCCCACCCGCCCACCTACGCCTAGGAGGCCCAGACAAGGTCCCTGGTGGACTTAATAGGTCATTCCATATCAGAATCCGCGCATGGGCGAGATACTGCAGGCGTTCAGCGCGACCGGCGCGGTGGCGAGGATCGTGCTCGGCGTGCTGGGCATCTTCTCGGTGGCGTCGTGGACGCTCATGGTGTTGAAGCTGCGCCAACTCCGGCGCGCCGAGCGTACCAACGCCTCGTTCCTCGGCGAGTTCAGGCGCGCGACGCGGCTGTCTGAGGTGCAGGCGGC
>CAYLJK010000463.1:0-1888 GCA_964383975.1 uncultured Gemmatimonadales bacterium
GGACCCGCAGGCGTGCGTCGTCGCCGTCGCCGGCGAGCACGTCGTCATCCTCCAGGAGGACGGCGCGCAGATCTTCGTCCACGAGCCGCGGACCGGGCGGCTCGTGACGAAGGTCCCCTCTCCGAACGGCCACGCCCGGGGGCTCGCGATCGACGCCCAGGGGGACCTCTTCCTCTCGGACGTGGACAGGCAGACCGTCTACAGGTTCTCGCTCGCCGAGGGAAAGGTCCTGCGCGCCTACCCGGGCATCAAGTCGCCCTACCAGCTGCACATGGACAAGGACGACCGGAGCGTGCTCATCGCGCAGTACAGCTCGATCGGGCGCCTCGACCCCGACACGGGCGTCCTCGCCACGCTCTGCAAGACGCCGAACCACTACGGCCTCGCGTGGGGACCGCCGAAGCCGCGGAGGCTCAAGCTGCCCGCCCTCGGCAAGTGAGCCGGCGCGGGGGCCCGCGCGGCGCGACGCTCCGATGACGCACCGCGTCAACACCGCCTTGGGAGTCGGTTCACAAGGTCTTCAAGTCCGACGAAACGGCGTGCCGGACTTTCTTTGCGAAGTCCACATCGGTCCGCCTCCGCCCGAAAAGCCGCGCGGCGGGCGGGGGGACGGATTCCACAAAGTTGTCCACATTCACGGTGGAGAACTTCTGACGCGCTCGCCTTAGAATCGCGCCCGTTGGGTTCAGGCGGTTCGGCTGAGCCGGAGACCGAAACGAGGAACGCCCGCAAGGGGGGACCTCGACGAGGTCAAGAAGCCCAGGAGGGCCGGCGCCTCGGCAACGAGGAGATGCCGCTCTTCGCGGGGGAGAAGCTCCGGGGCGCCGGCGTGCGGTCCGCAAGGGTCGCACGGGAAAGCGCAGGGAGCCGTGTCCGGGAGACCGGATGCAGCCCGTGGAGGGAGCAAGCCCTGGAGGGCCGGACGTCATGAGGGCATCGGCCGCGGCGGGATTTCGGTCCCCCGTGGCGCGGATTCCCGGGGAGAGCAAGGCTCTGGAGTCGAGGCACGTGGGCTGCGCTTAGCGGCGCGGCTGGCGGGCTGAACGGCAAGAGAGCAACGGCCTCGAGAGGGGTGCGGCTCCCTGTGGAGGAGCAAGGCCCTGTAGACGAAACCTCAAGAGCGTTACCGGGATGAAACAAGCCCGGGAGGCGCATCGGGGAGCAAGCCGTCGAGGGCGTGCGAAACGCCGAGGGCGGAAGGTGGCGGGGGTTGGGCCCCTCGCGAGGGATGGCCGACGACAGCAATGTCGGAGGCCGTCTTGGACCGGACCCGGTGTGCCGGAAGCGCTGTAGAGGACCGAAGCCCAGGAGGGGAGAGCCCGGCTGCGCGCGAGCGCGGTCGGCGCCGAACCTCCGGCGCCCGAAAGGGGCGCGCGAGGCGTTAGCCGTGATCGGAGCGTGCGTCGTGAGGCGCGCGCCACCCCGCGGCTCCAGGAGAGGCGAGGCTCGCGGCGACGGTCGCGAGCCCACGGTGCGCGAAGGAAGACCGGACGGCCGCCGAAACGGCTCACCGGGAGCGTCGAACCAGTGACGGCGCTACTTCCCGCTCTAGAACCTCTGGACGCACGCGCAACCCCACACGGGCGAGCCCGGCACCCGCGAGGGTGAGCGGCCCGCGAGGGCCCGCCGGGCGACCGGAGCGGAGGCCAGCCCGATCCCCTGGAGGGCCGCGCCGCAGCGAACGCGACCCGCTTGTGCCCAGCGTCGGTGCTCCATGTCGAGAGGCATGGGGCACCGATTTTCTTTTCGGCCCTGTGCGCTCGCCGCCGTCGAGCCGCGGCGTGCCTCGCGCGCCTCGACCCGGCCTCGCTCGCTCCCGGCTCCCCGTCGCCCCTCAGGCCGCCCCCGCGCTCACGGCGCCCGCGCGAGCGCCGCGACCTCCTCCTCG
>CAYLJK010000464.1:0-1884 GCA_964383975.1 uncultured Gemmatimonadales bacterium
CAACGTGGCGCCCGAGGACCGGGACGTGGCGTTCGTGGAGGAGTGGCGGGACACGGTCCTCACGCACGCGGAGGCGCGCGCACGCCTGGCGCGTATCGCCGCGCTCGGCCTCACCGACTTGGTGCGCCGCCACCATCCGGAGGGCCCCGGCCCCTTTACCTGGTGGGACTACCGCCAGCTCGGCTTCCCGAGGGGGAACGGCCTGCGCATCGACCACTGCCTCGCGACGGCGGCCCTCGCCGCGCGCTGCACGGGTGCTTGGGTGGACCGGGACGAACGGAAGGGGAAGCTGCCGAGCGACCACGCGCCGGTCGTGATTGAGGTGACAGGTGATGGCTGATGGGTGGTGGGAGATGGGTGCTGGGGCAGCGGCCCAACCGACCCATCACCCATCACCCATCACCCATCACCGATCACGTCTCATCTCGGCACTCTCACCTCCGGCGGTGGGACGCGCGGCGCGACGTACGGTCGCTCGCGCAGCAGCCGCAATGCCTCCTGAATCCCGCGCTCCAGCTGCGGGTCCGTGCCGCGCGCGAGCTGGGTCGGGTCGTCCACGACCTCGATGTCCGGGTCCACGCCGTGCCCCTCGGGGAACCAGGTGCCGTCGAGGTGGAACTGCCGGAACGTCGGCACGGTGACGCTTCCGCCGTCGATGAGGGCGGGCACGCCGCTGATGCCGATGAGGCCGCCCCACGTCCGCGTGCCGACCAGCGGGCCGAGGCGCGCGAGGCGGAAGTAGTTCGGGAACGCGTCGCCGCCGGAGCCGCTCCACCCGTTGATGAGCATGACCTTGGGCCCGAAGTGCGCGACCGGCGGCCACTGCCACGGCTGCCCGTGCCGCGTGGCCCAGTTCACCAGGGGCGGCCGGTTGAGCAGTTCGATGAAGCGATCCGGGATCTGGCCGCCGCTGTTGAACCGCTCGTCCACGATGAGGGCGTCCATCCGGAACTGGTGCATGAACTGGCGCACCAGCTCGGTCTGCCCGTCCACCCCGGTGCTCGGCACGTAGATGTAGCCGACACGGCCGCCGGAGGCCTCGTCCACGCGGCGGCGGTTCGCCTCGATCCACGCCAGGTGGCGCAGCCGCGTCTCGTCGCGCAGCGTCTCCACGACGACGCGGCGCGCGCCCTCCATCGTCGGCCGGTCGTTCACCGTCAGCTCCGCGGCGCGGCCGGCGAGGCCCGCGAACGCCGCCCACGGCGCCCGCATCGTGTCGAGCGGGATGCCGTTGACGGCGAGCACGTAGTCCCCGACGCGGACGTTCACGCCGGGCGCGGCGAGCGGCGAGCGCACCTCGTTGTCCCACGGCGCGCCGTCCACGATCCGGGCGATCCGGTAGGCGCCGTTGGCGATCTCCCAGTCCACGCCGAGCAGGCCGACGGGCCGCGCGGGCGGGTTCTCCTCGTCGCCGCCGCCGCGGTAGGTGTGTGACGCGTTCAGTTCGCTGATCAGCTCGCCGATGACGAAGTTCACGTCCCAGCGCGTCACGGCGTCCTCCAGCAGCCGGCCGTAGCGCTCGCGCATGGCGGCCCAGTCCACGCCGTGCATGTTCGCGTCGTAGAAGTAGTCGCGCTGGAGTCGCCAAACGTCGTTGAAGATCTGCCGCCACTCATCGCGCGGCACGACAGTCATCTCCATCTCGGCGGTGCGCAGCGGGTGCTCGAACTTGGCATCCGCCTTGAGGTCCACGATGGCCAGCTGGCGGCCGTTGCGGGCGAGCACCTTCTTGCCGTCGCCCGAGAGCACGTACGCATCCACGTCCGGGAGGACCGTCTTCTCCTCGCGCTCCTTCAGGTCGTACCACACGAGCGGCGTCTGGTCGCTCGTCGAGCCGCTCACGGGCAGGCGGCGGTAGAGCACCTTGCCGCCGACCGCGGCGAG
>CAYLJK010000465.1:0-1860 GCA_964383975.1 uncultured Gemmatimonadales bacterium
GGATCCCGATCTCCTTGGTCCGGTCGCTCACCGCCATCGTCAGCGTGCTCACGATGTTGAACGCCGCCACCAGGACGATCAGCGTCAGCACGACCGCCATCCCCAGCTTCTCGAGCTTCAGCGCCGAGAAGAGCGAGGCGTTCTGCGCCTGCCAGTCCAGCGCGCGGTACGGGAAGCCGAGCGTGTCGGCGAGGGCCAGCGCCACGCGGTCCGACCGCCACGGGTCGCGCACTCGCCCTTCGATGCCGCTCACCGCCGAATCGAGCCCGGCGTAGCGCTGCGCCACCGCGAGCGGCAGGACGACGTACGTGTTGTCGTACTCGTACATCCCGGTCTCGAAGACCCCCGTCACCTCGAAGCGCCAGTAGCGCGGCACCACCGCGCCGATCGCCCGGTTGAACGCCGAGCCGGCCGGCGAGACCACCGTCACGATGCTCCCCGGGAACACGCTCAGCCGGTCGGCGAGCCGGCGGCCCAGCACCACGCCGCCGTCCACGTCCGCCGCGCGCGTGGCGAACCGCAGGTCGCCCGTGAGGAAGGACCGCGCGAACGACGTCACCGCGACGCGCCCCGTGTCCGGGTCCACGCCGATGACCGCGACCCCCTCGGCGTAGTCGTGGCCGGCGGTGACCAACCCCTGCGAGAGCACGAACGGCGCCGCCGCCACGACGTCGGGCTGCCGGCGCACGGTCGCGAGCGCGTCGCGCCATGCGTCCACCCGCAGCCCCTCGCCGTAGGTGAGCACCCGCACGTGCGGGTTCGCGACCAGAATCTTCTCGCGCAGGTCCTTCTGGAGCCCCGCCACCACCCCCGTCACGACGATCAGCGCCATCACGCCGACCGCCACGCCCGCCGTCGCGATCAGCGTGATCAGCGACACGAAGCGCGATCCGCGCCGGGAGCGCAGGTACCGCGAGGCCACCCACCACTCGACGCGCATCACTCGGGCCGCAGCGCCGGGAAGAGGAGCACATCGCGGATGCTCCGCTCCCCCGTCACCAGCATGGTGAGGCGGTCGATGCCGACGCCGAGGCCGCCGGTCGGCGGCATCCCGTACTCCAGCGCCCGCAGGTAGTCCTCGTCCACCACCTGCGCCTCCTCGTCACCCGCGGCACGCAGCGCCGCCTGGGCCTCGAACCGCGCCCGCTGGTCGTCCGGGTCGTTCAGCTCCGAGAAGGCGTTCGCCACCTCCAGCCCGTCGACGTACAGCTCGAAGCGCTCGGCGAGCCCCGGCGTGCCGCGGTGGGCCTTGGCCAGCGGCGACAGCTCGATCGGGTAGTCGCAGACGAAGGTCGGCGCGGTCAGCGTCGGCTCCACCGTGAGACCGAACAGCTGGTCGATGAGCCGGCCCCGGCCCATCTCCAGGTCCGGCGCCACACCGCGCGCGCGCAGCGCGGCGCCGAGCGCCGCGTCGTCGCCCGCGCGCAGGTCCACGCCGGAGCGCTCCCGCAGCAGCTCCGCGTACGCGGCGCGGCGGAACGGCGGCGTGACGTCCACCGGGCCCTCGCGCCCCGGCACCGTCAGCCCCCTGCACACCGCCCGCACGACGGCCGTCACGAGCGCCTCGGTCAGCTCCATCATGTCGGTGTAGTCGGCGTACGCCTGGTACGCCTCGAGCATCGTGAACTCGGGGTTGTGCGACCGGTCCATCCCCTCGTTCCGGAAGTCCTTCCCGATCTCGTACACACGCTCCATCCCGCCCACGATGCACCGCTTCAGGTACAGCTCGTCCGCGATGCGCAGGTAGAACGGGGCGCCGAGGGCGTGGTACTGGGTGACGATCGGGCGCGCCGCGGCGCCGCCGTAGAGCGGCTGGAGGATCGGCGTCTCGACCTCCAGGAAGCCGCGCGCATCGAGCTC
>CAYLJK010000466.1:0-1857 GCA_964383975.1 uncultured Gemmatimonadales bacterium
CGCACGCGCTGCCACTCCCCGCCCGAGAGCGTCTGCACCCAGCGGCCGGCGAGATCGGCGACGTCGGCGCGGGTCATCGCGCGCGCGACCGCCTCGCGGTCCGCCGGCCCGCCGGAGCGCCACGGTCCGAGGTGCGGGTGGCGGCCGAGGGCGACGGCCTCCGCCACGCGCAACGGGAAGGCGGGCTCCTCGCGCTGGCACACGACCGCGATCTCGCGCGCGAGGGCGGCGCGGTCCCAGGCGGCCGCGTCCCGGCCGAGCAGCGCCGCCGCGCCGGCGGTGAGGGGCACCACGCCGAGAAGCGCGCGCAGCGCCGTGGTCTTCCCCGCCCCGTTCGGTCCGACGAGCGCCACGCACTCCCCCGCCGCGACGGCGAACGACGCCCCGTCCAGCTGCGACGGACCGCGGGGCCGGTACCGCACGACCGCATCCCGCAGCCGGAACACCGGGGCGCTCATGGCGTCACCCGTCCGACGGACCGCCGCAGCAGCACCGCGAAGAGCGGCACGCCGACGAGCGCGGTGAGCACGCCGACCGGCACCTCCATGGGCGCGAGCACCGAGCGGGCGAGCGCGTCCGCCGCGACGAGGAACGCGCCGCCGAGGACGAACGAGGCAGGGAGCAGCGCGCGGTGCGCCTGGCCCCTGACGAGACGCAGGGCGTGCGGGACGGCGAGGCCGACGAAGCCGATGATCCCCGCCGCGGCGACGGCCGCCGCCGCCAGGAGCGACGCGGCCAGGTACACGCGTCGCCGCGTGCGGGCCACGTCCACGCCGAGGTGGAGCGCCGGTTCCTCACCGAGGGCAAGGAGGTCGAGCGCGCGGGCCTCGCGCGCCAGGACCGCGAGCGCGGGCGCCGCGTACACCGCGAGCACCAGCACCCCCGTCCATCCCGCGCCGCCGAGCCCGCCGAGGAGCCACAGCATCGCCGAGCGCGCCCCGCCCGCGTCGGTGACCGCCAGCAGGCCCGAGGTGAGCGCCCCCGCGAACGCGCCGGTCACCACACCCCCCAGGAGGAGGACGCGTGCGTCCAGCACGCCGCCCGCGACCAGCGCGAGCCGGTACACAACCACGATGGCGAGGAGCGCCCCGGCGAACGCCGCCGCCGGGAGCGCCCACGCGGACGCGAGGCCGGCGACGACCGCGAGCACGGCTCCGAGACTCGCGCCGCCGGAGAGACCGAGCAGCCAGGGGTCGGCGAGCGGATTGCGGACCAGCGCCTGGAGCGCGGCGCCGCTGACGGCCAGCACGCCACCGACCAGGAATCCCAGCGCGACGCGCGGGAGCCGCAGCCCCAGCACCACGGCGCGCGCGGCATCGGAGCCGGAGCCGGTCAGGGCCGCCGCCACGTCGCCCGGAGCGAGGGCGACGCCGCCGGCGAACAGCCCGAGCACCGCTGACGCGAGCACTCCGACCGCGAGGCCCGCCGCGAGCCCCGCCGCGCGCCGGCGGCTCACCGCGCCGCTCCGGCCGCGAGGGCCGCGCCCAGGGTGGTGACCGCTTCCGGCATCCGCGGCGACGGCCGCCCGAACAGGCTGCCGTCCACCGCGACCACGCGCCCCTCGCGCACCGCGCGCACGACGCGCCAGCCAGCGCGGTGCCGCAGGTCCCGGACGTCCGCCGTGTCGCCGAGCACCAGCACGAGGTCGGGATCGCGCTGCGCGATCGCCTCGAGGCTCACCGTCGCGGAGGGGGCCTCGATGTCGGCGAAGACGTTCACGCCGCCGCCGAGAGCGATCAGCTCGGAGAGGAAGCTCCCGGCGCCCACGGTGATCGGCGGGTTGGGCTCGATCGCGACGTAACAGCGCCCCGCGCCGCAACCGCCTGCATCGCGCATCGGTTGCAGGGCAGTTGCTTG
>CAYLJK010000467.1:0-1848 GCA_964383975.1 uncultured Gemmatimonadales bacterium
TAGAGCTCGTTGGTCTTCTCGTCCACCAGCAGGAGCGACCAGGTGTCCGGGGCCGACCTCGACTCGGACTGGGGGCAGGCCGTCCACCAGACGGATGGACCCGGACAGGCGCCGCACGGCGTCGTCGAGCGTGATGCGCCAGAAGGCCGGGGGCCGCGCGGCCCCCGCGGCCTCGGCCGCGCGGGCGACACCGGCGGCGGCGGGCGACGGCGCCGCCGGCGCCTGGGCGTGTCCGACCGGGGCGCCCGATGGAGGCGGCGGCTGGCGCGCGGCCGCGGGTGCGCGGCGCTGTTCGTCCGCCGCGGCCAATCCGGCCACCTCCTGGTCGCGCCGCACCGTCGGGGACGCGAGCACGCCTGGCGCGCCTTCGGTCGGGAGGGTCTTCTGCCCCGGGCGGTGGGCGGGCTTGGCCGCCCGTTCACCGGTCCCGCCGCCCGCCGCCGGCGGACCGGCGGGACGAGCGGCGGCGGGGACGCTCGCGCGACCGGTCGCGGCCGCGGACCGGGCCGGAGCAGGTGCCGCCGCCCCGACATCGGCATCGGGTGCGCGTGCCTCCGGGACCGCGGCGATGTCGGAGGTCCCACGGCTCGGCCGTCGCAGGTCGCCCGCGAGATAACCGATGCTCAGGGCGAGCACAACGGTCGCCGCCCAGGCCAGCTCGCGCACCGGCCAGCGCCTTGCAGGGGCGGGCGCCGCACCCCGCGCGAAGATCGGCCGCGCGGCGTCGGACTCGCCGAGGTCGGCGGGAAGAGCGGGCTCCTCCACGGTGCGTGAGACCGGGATCGCCCGCTCCTTGAGGGTCTTCATGACGCTGCGCCGCGGCCCGACCGGCGGCGCCGCCGCGGCGGCGGCCGGCGTCGCGACCGACGCGGCGGCGACCGGCAGGTCGAGGAGGTTGAGAAGGCCGCCCGCCTCCTCGAGGAAGCGCCGGGCCTCCTCCAGGCGGTCGCGGCACGTCGGGCACGCCGCGAGGTGGCTGCGGACGAGCCGGGTTTCGTCGGCCGAGAGCTCGCCGTCGAGCAACGCGTTGAGCTGGCCGTCGTCAACGTGCGTCATCGGTCCGGTTCTCCAGCGAGCGGTACGCCACGACGAGGCGGTGGCGCGCCCGCGCCAGGGTGGTTCCCACCGCGCCGCGACTGAGCCCCAGCGACGCGGCGATCTCCTCGTAACTCAGCCCTTCCGCCTTCAGCAGCAGCGCGTTCCGGTCCAGCTCCGTGAGCTGGGCGAGCGCCTCCCGTACCAGCACCACCCGCTCGATCCGCTCCAGCTCCGCGTCCGGTGGCGGCGCGGCCGCGCCCACCTGCTCGCCGGCGAGGAGCGCCAGCTTCCGGTCCCGCCGCGCCGCCGCGCGCCCGTCGTCCCGCGCCAGGTTCAGGGCCACGGCGAAGAGCCACGGCCGCGGGTTGGCGGGCGCCGCCTCCAGCGCGCGGAGGAAGACCTCCTGCACCAGGTCCTGCGCGCGCTCCGGGTCGCCCGTCCGGCGGACGAGCAGCCGCACGAGCGACCCGCGATACTGCGCGTACAGCTCCGCGATGTCCGGCGTTCACGCCCCCCGGAACGCCCGCACGAGCGCCGGCAGCTGCCCCGGCCGCCACGCGGTCGCCCCACCCGCGGTGATCCGCACGCTGGCGCGCCGTCCGGCGACGAGCACCTCCTCGCCGGCGGCGAGGTACGGCGCCACCTCAGGCAGCGCCCGCACCAGCTGGAAGTAGGCGTCGCTGAACGGCGCGACGTCCACGACCTGCAAGCTGTCCTGGTGTCCCGCGTCCGTCCAGACGGTCCCGCGCTGGACGAAGAGCCGGCCGCCGACGCGCTTGCCCGCGGCGCGGCCGGTCCCGCCCAGCTCGG
>CAYLJK010000468.1:0-1841 GCA_964383975.1 uncultured Gemmatimonadales bacterium
CGGGCGTCCGCTACCCGATCTTCTTGGTGGGAGCGACCGGCGGCCTGCGCGAGGCGATCGCCATCGCCGCCGCGCGATGGGTGTTCGAGTCCGAGCCCGACGGCGAGCGGGTCCCCGACGTGCTGCCCGGACCGGGCCGCGCGTGCGCGATCCGGTTGTGGGCGCTGGAGCCGGCGCCGGACCGGGGAGTGGAAGGGTGGCGGTACCTCCCCGTCCTCCCCGATGGCCGGCTGGGACCGCCGCAACGCAACCCCCCCGACTGCGGCTGAAACCGGCCATCGCGGCGGACCGTCGGGGTACAGCGGGAGTTCGCGCCCTTTTACAATTGAGTATGCATCCGCCCCGAACCCTCGTACTCAGCGGCGTCCTGTGCGCCGCCGCGGCCTGTCGCACCCAGCCCGGACCCGGCACGGCGGTCCCGGTCGCGCCGGAGGACGGCGAGGTGCATTTCGCCGCCGTCCGCCAGCTGACCTTCGGCGGCCAGAACGCCGAGGCGTACTTCTCGGCGGACGGCCGCCAGCTGACGTGGCAGGCTACCACCGACAGCGGCGGCTGCGACCAGCAGTTCGTGATGAACGTGGACGGCTCCCGTGTGCGGCGCGTCTCCAACGGCCTGGGCCGCACCACCTGCGGCTACTTCTACGACAACGACCGGCGCGTGGTCTTCGCGTCCACGCACGCCGCGAGCCCGCGCTGCCCGGCGCCCCCGGACTACTCGCAGGGCTACGTCTGGAAGCTCGACGACTACGACCTCTTCACGGCCCGCGCCGACGGCAGCGACCTGCGCCGGCTGACGGACGTGCCAGGATACGACGCCGAAGCGACGCTGTCCCGTGACGGCCGGTTGATCGTCTTCACCTCCGCACGCGACGGCGACCTCGACATTTACACGATGAGCGTGGATGGCTCCGACGTGCGGCGGCTGACGACGGAGCTCGGCTACGATGGCGGCCCCTTCTTCTCGCACGACGGCACGAGGATCGTCTACCGCGCCTATCATCCGCAGACGCCGGACGAGCAGGCGGACTACCGCCGGCTCCTGGCGCAGCAGATGGTGCGGCCGTCCCGCATGGAGATCTGGGTGATGAACGCCGACGGGACGGGTAAGCGGCGGATCACGCAGCTCGGCGGCGCCAACTTCGCCCCGTACTTCACCCCCGACGACCGTCGCATCATCTTCTCGTCGAACCACCTGAACCCGCGCAGCCGGAACTTCGACCTGTTCCTGATCAACCTCGACGGGACGGGGCTCGAGCGCGTCACCACGCACCCGGACTTCGACGGGTTCCCGCAGTTCTCGCCGGACGGGACGAAGCTCGTGTGGGCGTCCAACCGGCACGGCCGGGCGGCCGGCGAGACGAACGTGTTCATCGCCGACTGGAGGCCGTAGTCCATGACGGAGTCGTCTGCCGCCAAATCCGCCCCCGCGCCGCCGGCGAAGAAGTCGTTCGGGCGCTGGGCCTGGGAGTGGGTGAAGTCCATCGCCGTCGCGCTCGCGATCTGGTTCGTGCTGCGCTCGCTCCTCATCGAGGCGTTCCGCATCCCGTCGAGCAGCATGGAGCGGACGCTACTGGTGGGGGACTTCCTCTTCGTCAACAAGGCGCTGTACGGCGCCGAGGTGCCACTCGTCCACGCCCGCCTGCCGGCGTTCCGGGAACCGCAGCGGCTCGACATCGTGGTCTTCGATTCCAAGACGCAGCCCGGTGTGAAGGTGGTCAAGCGCGTGGTGGGGATGCCGGGGGATACGCTGGAGATGCAGCGCGGCGAGCTGTTCCGGAACGGGATTCGCCAGGTCGAGCCGTACGTGCTGCACACCGACCCAACGACGGACCCAGCCGCGC
>CAYLJK010000469.1:0-1820 GCA_964383975.1 uncultured Gemmatimonadales bacterium
ATCCGCGCGGGCTCGTCCGGCAGCCACTCCGCAGGCAGGAGTTCGGCGCTGTCGCGGGCGGCCAGCGCGCGGAGCATCACCGAGTTGCTGTCCACGATCTGGCAGCCGGCGGGCTTCGCGCCCGGCGGCACGAGCTCGTCGCCCGTGATCAGGAGCGCGACGCGCGGGCGCCGGACGCAGGGCGCATGCGCCGCGCCGATCGACGCCAGCAGCCCCGCGTCCTGCGGCCGCAGCCGGCGCCCCGCACGCAGCACGAGCTCGCCGGCGCGGACGTCCTCGCCGACGGCGTCGACGTTCTTGCGGGGCGCCACGGGCTCGCGCGCGGCGACGCGGCCGTCCCGTTCCTCGGCGACTTCGGCCATCAGGACGGAGTCGGCGCCGCCCGGCAGCGGGGCGCCGGTCATGATCCGTACCGCCTCGCCCGGGCCCACGGCCCCGGCGAAGGCACGCCCGGGGAGCGCGAGCCCCACGACGCGTTGCTCGATCGGGTCGTAGTCCGAGGCGCCGAAGGTGTCCTCCCCGCGCACCGGGAACCCGTCCATCGCCGAGCGTGCGAGTCCCGGCACGTCCACCTCCGCGCGCACGTCGGCGGCCAGCACTCGCCCGGCGCACGTCTCGAGCGGCACCGGCTCCCCTTCGCGCGGCGCCGCGTGCGCCGCGAGGAAGCAGCCCGACGGCGGCGGCGCGGGGGTTTTTCCAGCACACTGCGCGCCGCCGGGGCCTCGGGACGAGGGCAGGACGGGAGAGCGGGCATGCAGGGTTCCGATGCGCCGCCGCTGGATCCGCCCTCCCCGATCGCCTCGCGCGCCCCGCGCTGGGGCCTGGCCCTCCTGCTGGTCCTGTGCGCCGCGTGGTCCTTGCTCTACGTCGTGCGCACCAGCGTCGCCACGCCGGACGGCCGCGTCTTCGTGCTGTGGGACGACGGCATGATCTCGATGCGCTACGCGCAGAACCTGGCGGCCGGACACGGCCTGGTGTGGAACCCGGGCGGCGAGCGCGTGCAGGGCTTCACGAACCTCGGCGTGACGCTGTTCATGGCCGCGGTCCACCGGCTGCCGCTCGGGCTCCACCACACCTCGCTCGCCGTGCAGCTGGCGAGCATCGCGCTGCTGGCGGGGATCGTCCTGGTCTTCCACCGGCTCGGCGAGGCGCTCTTCGGCGCAGGCTCGTGGACGGCGCTCGGCCTCGCCGCCGCCTGCCTGCTCTACGCCCCGCTCGGGATCTGGACGCTCCAGGGATCCGACGTGGGCGCGGTGGCGCTGCTGGTCGGGCTCGCTCTGCGGGCCTTCGCGCGCGCGGAGCGCGACGGGCGGCCGCTGCCGCCGGCCGCGATCTTCGTCCCGCTCGCGCTCGGGCTGCTCGTGCGCCTCGACGTGGCCATCGCCTTTGCGCTGTTCGTGGGCGCCGCCCTGCTGCGCGGCCGCGACGGGCTGCGCGCCGCCGTCGTCGGAGCGCTGCTCGGCGGGCTCGTCCTGGCGGGGCTGCTGGCCTTCGGCTGGCTCTACTACGGCGACCCGCTCCCGAACACCTACTACCTCAAGAACACCGGCACGCCGCGCGACCAGATGTGGGCCAGCGGCTGGGAGCAGACGAAGCTCGTGCTGACGGCGTGGAGCCTGCCCTTCCACGCGATCGCCGCGCTCGGCGCCCTCGTCTCCCTGCGGCGCAGGGGGATAGGCGGAGTAAGCGGGGTTTCCCCGTCCGATAACACGCGAACTGACAAGTTCCACCCGCGGGGGACGGGTCGCTCCTCGACCGGGAACATCGGCTCGCCGGTGTCGCGGTGCAGCACGAACAGCCAGCCCATCTTGGTCGCCTGC
>CAYLJK010000470.1:0-1819 GCA_964383975.1 uncultured Gemmatimonadales bacterium
TGCTCCAGGTCGGCGAGGCGCCGCGGCCCGTCCTCGAGGAAGACACCCACGATCGTGGCGACGATGGCGTCGTCCCCGCCACCCACGGCCTGCTTCAGCTCCGCGAGGTCCACGGCCGGGCGGGCGGGTGCCGGTGCCGCGGGGAGGGAGGCACGCCTCGGCCGCGCGACGGGCGCCGCGGCCGCCGGCTTCTCGAAGCCGCGCCGCTCGTGCTCGCCCCAGGCGCTCACCCCGCGCAGCGCCGAGACCAGGCCGCGCGCGCGGAACAGCGAGATGAGCTGCCGGTAGCCGAAGTTCTCCAGCGCCGCCAGGCCGAAGAGCCGCAGCAGGTCCACCCGCTCGGGGTAGCGGCGGAACCCCAGCTCCTCCAGCGCGACGGCCGCGATCGAGAGCACCATCCCGAAGGCGAACGCCGCGGTGAAGAAGCCGAGCATGTAGAGCTTCGACCCCAGGCCGAGCGCGATGGTGATGAGGAAGGCGACGTAGCCGGTGATCTCGATGGCCAGCCCCGCCGTCTCCAGGAGGACGAAGTACGGAAACGCCACCATCCCGATGCGGCCGTAGCGCGGGCGGAGGAACATCACGCGGTGCCGGATCAGCGTCTCCACCATGCCGCGCTGCCACCGGTCGCGCTGGCGCGCCAGCGTGCGCAGGGTCTCGGGACACTCGGTCCACGCGACGGGGTCGGGGACGAAGGTGATGCGGTAGGGGACGCCGCGCTCGCGGCAGTGGCGGTGCAGGCGGACGACCAGCTCCATGTCCTCGCCCACCGTGGCGCCGCCGGTCCGATCCGTGGCGTAGCCGCCGGCGGCGACGACCGTCGAGCGCCGGAAGACGCCGAACGCGCCGGAGATGATGAGCGTCGCGTCGAGCGCGTGCCAGCCCATCCGGCCCGCGAGGAACGAGCGCAGGTAGTCGAGCACCTGGAAGCGGGCCAGGAGACCGCGCGGCATCCGGACCCGCTCGACCACCCCGTCCTTCACGGTGCAGCCGTTGACGATGCGGATGACGCCGCCGACGGCGACGGTGTGCGCCTCCTCCAGGAACGGCCGCACGATGCGGCCCAGCGCGTCGCGCTCCAGGAGACTGTCGGAGTCCACCGCGCAGTAGAGCGGCGTGAGGCAGAGGTTGAGCCCCGCGTTGAGGGCGTCGGCCTTGCCGCCGTTCTCCTTGTCCACGACCCAGAGGTTCGGGTGGCGCCGGCTCTGGAACACCTTGCGCACCGGCGCCGTGGGAATGTCCGCCGACGGGAGCCGCGCGGCGGGCACCAGCTCGAACGCCTCGCGCATCCGCTCGAGGGTGTGGTCACGCGAGCCGTCGTTGACGAACAGGATCTCGTACTGGTCGTAGTTCAGCGTGAGCAGGGACCGCACCGACTCGACGCACGTCGCCCCCTCGTTGTAGGCGGGGGCGATGATCGTCACCGGGGGAACGCCTTCCGCCGAGAGGAGGTCGGTGAGGTCGAGCGAGCGGAGCCGGCGCGCGTAGCGGCGGATGCCCCGGAAGGCGATGAGGCTCATCAGCAGGTACGTGGTGTTGAGCGCGGCGAAGTAGATCAGCACGACGACGTTGAAGCCGACGAGCAGCTCGCGCAGGACGTGCCCGATCACCGGTCCACCTCCGAGAGCACCTGCATGGCGAGCGTGGCGCGCTCGCGCCCCGAGGTCGCGAGCCGCTGGAGCGTCTCGGTGTCACCGGCGTTGCGCAGGGCGCGGGCGGCGTGGAGCGCCACCCACCGCGACTCGTCCTCGCACGCCGCGCGCAGCCGCAGCAGGTCGTCGTGATCGCCGATGCGGCCGAGCGCCGCCGCCGCCGCCGC
>CAYLJK010000471.1:0-1808 GCA_964383975.1 uncultured Gemmatimonadales bacterium
AATCGAGGGCTCGAGCACGCACGCGATCGAGATCGTCCCCGGGGCGCTCTGGTGCGACGCTGCGGTGTTCGTGGAGGCCCTGGAGCGGGGGGAGACGGCGCTCGCCCTCGACCTGTACCGGGGGGACTTCTGCCCCACGCTCTTCGTCGCGGGCGCGCCGACGGCCGAGGAGTGGATCGCGCGACAGCGGGCCGCCTTGCGCGGGCGCGCCCAGGCCGCCGCGCGCACGCACGCCGAGGAGTTGCTGCGTCGGGGGGATGGCGATGCGGCGGCCCGCGCGGCCCGGCGCGCACTGGCGCTCCAACCGGACGACGAGGGCGAGGTCCGGACCCTGCTGGGGATCCTGGAGCACTCCGGGGACGGGGCGGGGGCGCTGCTGGCCTTTCAGGAGTACGCGAGGCGGCTGGCGTCCGAGCTCGAAACCGAGCCGGCGCCCGCGACGAAGCAGCTGGTGGAGGGGATCCGTCGTCGCCGCGAGGCGAGCGGCGATGTCGCCGCGCCGGGGCACGTGGCGTGGCAGCCGGCCGCCGCGGAGCAGCCGCCGTCGGCGGCGGTGCGGGTGGGGCCGGTGCCGCGCGCTGCAGGGCGCCGGCGTCGGCTCCTGCTCCCGTTCCTGGGCGCGGTCCTGGTGCTGGCGGCGATCGCCGCAGCCGTGGTCCGCTTCCGTGGTAAGCCGCCCGCACCGCAGGAGACCAAGGCGGTGGCGGTCCTTCCCTTCACCGTGCACGGCGGCAGCTTCGCCTATCTGCGCGAGGGGATGGTGGACCTCCTCAGTGCCAAACTCGGTGGGACCGGGGGGATTCGCGCCGTGGACCCGCGGGCCGTCATCGCCACCGCCGTGGCGGCGGGCGCGGACTCCGGCGCCGGGGCGGCGATCGCGCGGCGCCTGGGTGCGCAGTGGTACCTGACCGGCGACATCGTGGAGGTGGCCGGACGGACCCAGCTCAACGGCGCGCTGTACGCATCGGGCGGCTCGTCACGGCCGCTGGCCACGGCCAGCGTCACGGGCGACACCAGCGCCCTGTTCCAGCTGGTGGACGATCTCACCGGCCAGCTGCTGGCCGGCCTCCTGGGCGGCCGGGACACCGCCTTGACGCGCCTGGCCGCCGTCACGACCTCCTCGCTCCCGGCCCTGAAGGCGTTCCTCCGCGGCGAGCAGGCGCTGCGCGCAGGCCGCGATGCGCAGGCCGGCGCGGCATTCCGCGAGGCGGCGCTGATGGACACGGCCTTCGCCCTCGCTCAGTACCGCCTGTCACTCACCGCGAACTGGGTCACCATCCCCGGCGTGTCGCCGGTGGAGTGGGCGCGGCTCGCGGCGCGACACTCGCGGCGGCTCACACCGATGGTCCGCGACCTGCTGGGCGCCTACCAGGCGTACAAGGAGGTGCGTTGGGCGGACGCGGAACGGTTGTATCGGGCGCTGACGGCCGCTTACCCGGACCACGTGGAAGCGTGGTTGATGCTGGGGGAGACGTTCTTCCACTACAACTGGCTCCACGGAGCGCCGGCCGCCGACGCCTGGGAACCGCTGCAGCAGGTGCGCGCACTGGATCCCGGCAACGTGCACGCGCTGATCCACCTCGCCCGGCTGGCGGCCCTGGAGGGACGGACCCGTACCCTCGACTCGCTGGTGAGCGAGTTCGTCGGCCGCTACGGCGATGCGGAGCGGTCGCTGGAACTGCGGGTGTTGCGCGCCTCCGTGCGCGGTGACCAGGCGGAGCGGGCAACGCTCGCGCGAGAGGCGCGGGGCGTGGACGATCTCGTGGCGTACTCGATGCTCGAGGCCGCGTTCGTGTACGCGCAGAACG
>CAYLJK010000472.1:0-1796 GCA_964383975.1 uncultured Gemmatimonadales bacterium
CGTCGTCACCGTGGCCCGCCAGGGCGACGTCGAAGCCGTGGTCGGCGAGGAACCGGCGGTGGGCCTCGAGGCTCTCCGCCTCGTCGTCCACCCAGAGGATCGTGCGCGGCCGCGTCGACATCGTGGCCAACCTAGCCGGTTGTCCGGCGGGCCGCTACATTGGCCGGCGTTCCCCCAGCGCGCCAGCTGATGAGCCACCCCGCCCTCCCCGCCGCCGCCGCCGCGGTCGCCGCCGCCCTCGCCGACAGCCCGCGCGGCCCGAGCCGCGACGGGACGTTCGCGCTGTGGCTCGTCGTCCGGGCGGCGCTCGCCGCCGCGCCCCCGGCGGCCGCGCCGGTTCGGCAGAACGAGCGGCTGCGCGCGGTCGCCGCGCGGCTGCGAAGCCTCAATGCGCCGGCGCCGCTGCGCCGGTCGCTCACGGCCGCGGTCCAGGACCTGCTCTCGCCGCGCGGCGCGGGCCCGGCGGTGGTGCTCAGCCATCTCGTCGCGCCGACCGCCGAGTGCCTCGGCCGGCGACAGGCCGACGCGGTCATGGCGGCGGCGAAGGCCGCGCGGCCGCCGCGGGCCGCCTGAGCGCCATGCCCGACATCCCGCGCCGCTCCCACCCCATCGCCGACGTCGTCGGCCGCGTGGACCAGCGGCTGTCAGGATCCGCGTCGGACGGGGACACGGTGGCGACGGGGTTTCCCAGCGTGGACCGGATGCTGGGCGGCGGCCTGCGGCGCCGCGACCTGGTGGTGCTCGGCGGCGACGTGGGGGTCGGCAAATCGTCGTTCGCCCTCGCGGTCGCACTCCGCGCCGCGGAGGCCGGCGTCCGCTCGGCGTTCGTCTCCGGAGAGGTGGACGAGGACCGGATGTGGGAGCGGGCGCTCGTGATCGAGGGGCGCGTGCGGCTCGACGACCTGCGGCGCGGATCCCTCTCCGACGAGGCGCGCGCCGCGCTCGCCGCCGCCGCCGTGCGCATGCGCGAGCGGCCGCTGGTGTGGGTCGGGATGGCCGCGCCGACGCTCGAGGAGGTGGTGCGGCGCATCGCCGCAGCGGGCGCCGTGCTCACGGTCGTGGACTACCTCCAGCTGCTGCCGCCGGTCATGGGGGCCGCCCGCGAACTCGAGCAGGACGTCGCGGTGGCGGTCCGCCGGCTGAAGGAAGCGGCCTCCGACCTCGACACGGCGCTGCTGTTGGTGGCCCAGTTGCCGCGCCATGACCCGAAGCGGCGGGACCCGCGGCCGGAACTCGACGACTTCGGCGCCCTCGGGGCGGTGAAGTACCACGCGGACGTCGTGCTCGGGCTGTACCGCGAGGAGATGTACCAGACCCTGCGCGGCGTGGAGGGCGCGACCGAGCTGATCGTCGCCAAGAACCGCCACGGCAAGACCGGCTTCGTGGACCTGTACTTCTACCGCGAGTGGATGCGGTTCGAGGACATGGTCGATCCCGACCGCTAGGATGAAGGCCCGCCGTGACGCGGCTCCGTGAGCTTCCCGTGGCACAGCGCTGGGCGTTCCGGGTCCGCGCCTGGAAGTACGCGCACCGGATCGACCCGTGCGGTGTGCGGTTCCTGCGGCGCGCGCTGCGGCCGGGCGATCTGGCCCTGGACATCGGCGCGCACAAGGGCGGCTACCTGTACTGGATGCGGCGCGCCGTGGGGCGGGCGGGGCGGGTCCTGGCCTTCGAGCCGCAGCCGGCCCTGTCCGCCTACCTGCGCGGCGTCTGCGCCGCCGCGAGCTACGCCAACGTCGAGGTGCTCCCGTACGCCGTGTCCGACCACGCGGGCGCGGCTACGCTCTTCCATCCGG
>CAYLJK010000473.1:0-1787 GCA_964383975.1 uncultured Gemmatimonadales bacterium
GCCCGGCGCGGGTCTCGAACCACGCCACCCACACGTTGACCGCCAGCGTCACCCCCAGCGCGACGAGGTCGAGCGGCGTGAGCGCGGGCGGGACCCCGCCGCGCAGCAGGTCGAGGACGGCGCCCTTCAGCAGCTCGAAGACCGTGACGGAGAGGAAGACGAGGATCGCGACGGCCCCGAGGACCTCGAACTTGGTGTGCCCGTACGGATGGTCGTCGTCGGGGGCACGGGCCGCCACGTGCATCAGCGCCAAGAAGATGACGTTGTTGAGCGCGTCCACCGACGAGTGGAGCGCATCGCCGAGGACGGAGAGGGAGCCCGCGCGCAGGCCGATCACGACCTTCGCGGCGACGACGGCGAGATTGGCGACGAGCAGGCCGATCAGGACACGGCGGATGGCCGCGGCACGGTCGGACTGGGCCGCCAGCGCTCCGGGCATGGCCACAAGCTAGATTCCACGCGGAGGCCAATCAACTGCCCGTGCACCTCGATCTGCATGTCCACTCCCGATGCTCCGACGGCGCCGTGGCGCCGGAGGCGCTCCCGGGCCTGGCGCGCGCCGCCGGGCTGCACGCGATCGCCGTCACCGACCACGATACCGCGGCGGGCGTCGTCGCCGCCGCGGCGGCCGCCCGCGAGGTCGGCGTGCTGGTCATCCCCGGGGCCGAACTGACCTGCCTCCGCGATGGCGTGGAGGTCCATCTGCTCGGCTACGGCATCGACCCGGAGAATGCCGCGCTGGCGGCGCTGTGCGCCCGCCGCCTCGTGATGCGGCGCGACCGCGTGGCGGAGATGGTCGAGCGTCTTCGCAGCCTGGGCGTCGCGATCGGCGTGGACGATGTCCCGGTCCCGGCGGGCAACGTCGCCGTCGGGCGGCCGCACCTCGCTGACGCGCTGGTGCGGCGCGGAGTGGTGCGGACGGCCCAGGAGGCGTTCAACCGCTTCCTCGCCGACGGCGGTCCGGCCTGGGTGCCGGCGACCGGTCCCGACCTCGCCGAGGCGATCGCGGTGGTGCGTGGTGCCGGCGGCTGCGCGGTTTGGGCGCACCCCGAGCTGGAGGACGCGCGGCAGTTCGCGGCGGCGCGAGCCCTTGGCCTCGAGGGCGCGGAGACGCTGCGGCCGTCGCTGGCACCGACCGCCTCGTCCGCGCTCGAGCACGCCGCCCGCGAGGCCGGCCTCTTCGTCACGGGCGGCTCCGACTGGCACGGCGGACACCCCGCGCTGGGGAGCTGGTACGTGACCGACCGGCACGTGCGCGGCCTTCTCGACCGGCTGGGCGTGGAGGTACACTGAACGCCATGCATCGGTACGCGTTTCTCCTCGCGGCAGCCCTGGCGGCCGCTCCGGCGCTTGCCCAGCAGGCGCCGCCGCGACGCCCCGCCCCGGCCACCGGCCGCGGCCTCGTGCGCGGCGTCGTGTACGACAGCCTGATCCGCGCGCCGCTGGAGGGTGCCCGCGTGGCGGTCGCGGGGACCGGCATCGCGGCGACGACCGATGCCGGTGGCCGGTTCCGGCTCGACTCGGTGCCGACCGGCGTGCGCACGCTGCTGGTCGAACACCCGGCCCTCGACTCGGTCGGTCTCTCGGGGCTCGCCGCGCGCGTGCAGGTCGCCTCCGCGCGCCCAGCGGTCGTCGAGATCGGGGTGCCGAGTCTCTGGACGATGCGGCGCGCCGTGTGCCCGGTCCGGCCGGCACCGCTCGCCCGCGACACCGCGTTCGCGTACGGGACGCTCACCGACGTGCGCACCGGCGCGCGGCTCGCCGGCGCACGCGTGGTCGTCGCGTGG
>CAYLJK010000474.1:0-1785 GCA_964383975.1 uncultured Gemmatimonadales bacterium
ACCGGAGCCTGTGCGCGGACCGGCCCCGCGGCGAACGTCATCAGCGCTGCCGCGAGGAGATGCATGCGGGTGTTCATGGGTCCTCCCGGGAACAGAAGCCGAGCGGGGTCAGCCTCCGCGGCTCAACATGGAGGCGTCCGACCCGGAGGGCAACCCGACGACGCGGCGGGCCGCGCCGGTGCGAAGAACGGTTCCCCGATGCGGTCGCGGCCGAAGTCGCTGAGCAGCGCGTGCACGGCCGGCGAGAGCAGGAAATCGGCGAACGCGCGGGCGCCCTCGGCGTTGACGCGCGGCCGGCCGGCCGGGTTCACCTCGATGACGTGGTACACGTTTCGCAGCGCCGGCTCCGGTCCGCTCAGCGGGACGAGGCCGAGCCGCCGCCGCAGGAATCCGAACGTCGCGCGGTCGGTCAGCGTGTAGCCGCGGCGCTCGTCCGCGATCAGCAGCGTCGCGCTCATCCCCTGGCCCGACTCCAGGTATCCCGGCCACGAGGGCCGCCCGTCGCCGTCGCGCCACAGCGCCAGCTCGCGCTGCTGCGTCCCCGACGAGTCGCCGCGCGAGACGAACACCGCGCCGCTCAGCGCGATCGCCGCGAGCGCCGTCGCCGCGTCCGGCGCGCGGCGCACGCCCGCCGGATCGGTGGGCGGCCCCACGACGGTGAAGTAGTTGGTCGCGACCAGCCGGCGCCGCACGCCGTGCCCGGCCGCCATGAACGCCTCCTCGGCGGCGGGGGCGTGCGCCAGCACGACGTCCGCGTCGCCGCGCTCGCCGAGGCACAGCGCCTGCCCGGAACCCACGGCCACCGCGCGCAGCCGCAGCCCCGTCGCGCGGCGGAACAGCGTCGTCAGGGTGTCGAGCAGTCCCGTCTCGACGAGCGACGTCGTCGTCGCCACCAGGACCTCGTCACGCCCCCGCGGCTCCTGCGCGCGGGCGGCCGGCGCCGTCCCCAGCACGGCCGCCAGGAGCACCAGGTGGGCTGAACGCATGTCCGAATGTTACGGCGCCGCAATGACATGCAAAAGCCGAACGTTCAGCTTGACATTTGAGCGCGGGGTGGGCATAGTCGCACGCGAGGAGCGTGTCCCATGCGCGTCACCACCTGGGCCGAGTACGGCCTCATCGTCAGCGTCCACCTCGCCCGCCGCGCGGGGGAGGGACCGGTTGCCGCCCGTGAGCTCGCGGAGAAGGAGCGACTCCCCGCCGACTACGTCGAGCAGATCCTGCTGCGGCTGCGGCGGGCCGGCATCGTCCACTCGGTGCGCGGCGCGCGCGGCGGCTACTACCTCAGTCGCTCGCCGGAGGACCTCACCGTGAAGGACGTGCTCGACGCGTCGGAGCACGGGACCTTCGAGGTCAACTGCGAGGAGCACCGCGTGGACCCCCAGCGCTGCTCGCACGGCGCCCCGTGCTCCATCCGCCCGGTGTGGCTCCTGCTGCGCCAGCGGATCGACGAGGTGCTCGGCAGCATCCGGCTCGCCGACCTCCTCGCCGGAGAGGCCGAGGTGCGGGCCACCGTCGGTCTCGGAGCGGTGCCCGCCGCGGTCTGACGCGGCGGTCCTCCGTGGCGGTCCCGGTCGCTCCCGCGCCCCCCGCCCTCACGGCGGAGGAGCTCCGTCGCTACGCGCGGCACCTGCTCCTGCCCGAGGTCGGCCTCGACGGCCAGCACCGGCTGAAGCGCGCCCGCGTCCTGCTCGTCGGCGTTGGCGGACTCGGCTCCCCCGCCGCGCTCTACCTCGCCGCGGCGGGCGTCGGCACCATCGGCCTCGTGGACGCGGACGCCGTCGA
>CAYLJK010000475.1:0-1779 GCA_964383975.1 uncultured Gemmatimonadales bacterium
GTGAGGTTCGGCCCGAGCCCCACCTTCAGGTCGCCACCGACGCGCGCCTCGGTGCGGCGGCCGTCGGGGTCGAACGGGTCGGCGGCATCGGGGTCGGAGCGGACCCGGGCGTTCGCCGCCGCGTACGGCACGAGTTCCAGGCGCCGCGCCGGACGGACCCCGACGATGCCCACCAGCTCGCCCATCCGTGACGACCAGCCGACCTGGTCGCGCGGGACGGGGACCCAGAAGTCGTCCTCGTTCCGCGACGGGATCCAGCGGTTCACGTTGAGGCCCCAGACCTGGACGCTGTCGGGGCGGTAGCGCAGCTGCGAGAAGGGGATGCGCAGCTCGGCCGTCCAGCCGAGCGAGTCCACCCGCGCGTGCGCGTCCCAGACCGGATCGAACGACATGTCGATGCGGTACTCGTGGTCCGTCGGATGGTACCAGTCGATCCGGACGCCCGATGCGGTGACGCCGAAGGAGTATGCGGTGCGGCGGTCGCGGTAGGAGTCGAACGACACCCAGAGGTGCTCGGAGAGCGCGCCCGCGACGTCGCGCCGGCCCACGACGCGCTGGATCGCGGCCGGATCGCGCGCGTACATCCGCGCCCCCACGTAGATCGCGTCGTCGTCGTAGAGGATGCCCACCTCGGTGCGCTCCGCCGGCGCCGCGCCCTCGACCGGCTCCTTCTGCACGAAGTCCGAGAACCAGCGCGCCCGCGTCCATACCGGGTCGTCGAGCCGGCCGTCCACGTGCGGCGTCTGGTCCCCGATCCGCACGGCGACCGCCTGCTTGGTCGGCGCGGCGCCGCCGCGCGGCACCGGCGCGGCCGCCTCCTCCTGCGCCGACAGCGCGACCGGCGCGGCGACCCCGAGCGCGAGCAGGGGCGGCAGGAGGAAGCGGCGGAGGGAGCCCGAGGTCATGACAGCGATCAATGTAGCGCACGACCTCGCGATGCCGTACTGGCGCCGTCGCCCCGGCGCCCCTAACGTGCGTCTCCGCATGGAAGGCCGACCGCCGCGCTCCCGCGTTCTGCTCGCCCTCGCGGCGGTCTATGTCGTTTGGGGCAGCACCTACTTGGGCATCCGCTTCGCCATCGAGAGCATCCCGCCGCTGCTGATGGCTGGCGGGCGGTTCGTGCTCGCGGGCCTGGTGCTGCTGGCGTGGGCGCGGCGCCGGGGCGAACCGTGGCCGACGGCCCCGCAGTGGGTGAGCGCGGCGGTGGCCGGCGCCCTGTTCTTCCTGGGCGGCAACGGCGGCCTCACCTGGGCCGAGACGCGCGTCCCCTCGGGCATCGCGGCGCTGATCGTCGCCGCCGTGCCGCTGTGGACGGCGCTGTTCGACTGGTGGCGTCCGCGGGGCCGCCGACCCGCCGCCGTCACGGCGGCGGGCCTGCTGCTCGGCTTCCTCGGCGTCGGCGTGCTGGTGGACCCGCGCGCGGGTGACGCCGCGCGCGTGGACCCGCTCGGCGCCGCGGTGCTGATGGCGGCCACCGTCTCGTGGGCGGTGGGTTCCATCTGGACGCGCGAGACGCGGCACAGGCTCCCGCCGGCCATCGGCGCGGGTTCGAACATGCTGGCGGGCGGGATCGGCCTCGTGCTGGCCGCGCTCCCGGCCGGCGAGTTCGCTCGCATCGCTCCGGGCGCCGTGACGGCGAAGTCGTGGGCGGCCTTTCTGTACCTCGTTACGGCCGGCTCCCTCATCGGCTTCACCGCGTACGCCTGGCTGCTCCGGCACGTCAGCGCGCCGCTCGCCACGTCGTACGCCTATGTGAATCCCATCGTCGCGATGGTCTTC
>CAYLJK010000476.1:0-1767 GCA_964383975.1 uncultured Gemmatimonadales bacterium
CGCACGCTCGCCGAGGCGTATCCGGCGATGCGGGACGCGTATTGCGGTACCATCGCGTACGAGATCGAGCACATCGCCAGCCACGAGGAGCGGGTATGGCTGCGCCAGGTCGTCGAGCGCGGCGCGCATCGCGACCCGCTCACCGCCGATGAGAAGCGCCGGCTGCTGGGCCGCCTCACGGCGTCGGAGGCGCTGGAGCGCTTCCTCCACACGACCTACCTCGGCCAGAAGCGGTTCTCCGTCGAGGGGCTCGACGTCATGGTCCCGATGCTCGACCTCGTGGTTGAGCTGGCGGGCGACGCCGGCGCGCGGGACGTGGTGATCGGCATGGCGCACCGCGGCCGCCTCAACGTCCTGGCGCACGTCGTGAACCTCCCGTACGAGACGATCCTCGCGGAGTTCGAGGGGGGCGGCGCGGCGGGGGAGATGAAGCCCGGCGACGGCACGGGGGACGTGAAGTACCACCACGGCGCCGAGGGTGCGTACGAGACGCCGTCGGGGCGGCGGCTCACGGTGACGCTCGTGCCGAACCCGAGCCACCTCGAGGCGGTGAACCCGGTGGTCGAGGGGCGCACGCGGGCCGAGCAGTCGCGGCGTGACGTCCCGCAGGGATCGCACGACCCGAATGCCGCGGTCCCGGTCCTCCTCCACGGCGACGCCGCGTTCCCGGGGCAGGGGATCGTCGCGGAGACGTTCAACCTGGCGCGCCTCAAGGGCTACTCGACCGGCGGCACGGTCCACATCATCTGCAACAACCAGGTGGGCTTCACCACCGACCCGCGCGACGGGCGCTCGACCGACTACGCCTCGGACCTCGCCAAGGGGTTCGACGTCCCGATCATCCACGTGAACGCGGACGACCCCGAGGCGTGCCTCAGCGCGGTGCGGCTGGCGATGGAGTACCGCGAGAAGTTCCACGGCGACGTGGTCCTCGACCTCGTCGGGTACCGGCGTCACGGGCACAACGAGGCTGATGAGCCGGCGTACACGCAGCCGCTGATGGCCGAGCGCATCCGTCGCCACCCGACGGCGCGGGAGCTGTACGCGGTCCGGCTCGGCGAAGAGGGCGTGCTGCGTCCGGGGCAGGCCGAAGCGCTCTTCGACGACGCCTATCGCCGGCTCGCGGAGGCGCAGGCGGGAGTCAGGCGGCGGCTCGCCGCCCAGGCACTGGAGGAGCCGCGGCGCATCTCGCGACTCATCGCCGGCGAGCCGTCCACCGCGGTGGCGCCCGAGCAGCTCACGACGCTGAACGCGCGGCTGCTCGAGGTCCCGGCCGGGCACACCGTCCACCCCAAGCTGAAGCGGCAGCTGGAGCGGCGGCGCGACCTCGGCGAGCCGATCGAGTGGGCGCACGCGGAGGCGCTGGCGATCGCCTCGCTCCTGGCGGAGGGCACACCGGTGCGGCTGACGGGGCAGGATACGGAGCGCGGGACATTCAGCCAGCGGCACCTGGTGCTGCACGACGCGGTGACGGGGGAGCGCTGGGCGCCGGTCGCCCACCTGCCGGAGGCGCGCGCGGCCTTCGAGCTGCACAACAGCCCGCTCTCCGAGTACGCCTGCATGGGGTTCGAGTACGGGTACGCGGCCGCGGCCCCCGAGGCCCTGGTGCTGTGGGAGGCGCAGTTCGGGGACTTCGCCAACGGCGCCGCCATCATCATTGATCAGTTCATCATCTCGGGGCTGGCGAAGTGGGGGATCACCTCACGCCTCACGCTGCTCCTTCCGCACGGCTACGAGGGCCAGGGGCCGGAGCACTCCTCCGCCCGC
>CAYLJK010000477.1:0-712 GCA_964383975.1 uncultured Gemmatimonadales bacterium
CGGTTCCGGCCGGCGATCGGCGCGGGGAGGCAGGCGAGGGGGACGAGCCCGTCCATGACGTCGGGCCAGCGCACCCCCCACGTCCACGCATGCATGCACCCCATCGAGGTGCCGATGATGAGGTGCAGATGGTTGACGCCCAGGTGCTCGGTCAGGAGCCGGTACTGCGCGTTCGTCATATCCTCGTAGCCGTACTCCGGGAAGCGGGCACGCAGGCCGGCGCTGGGTCGCGTGGAGCGGCCGTGGCCGAGGTTGTCGGGGATGATGAGGTAGAAGCGGGCGGTGTCCAGCGGCTGCCTCGGCCCGAAGAGCTGGCCGGCGAAGTTGGGCCCGAGGAAGCCCTGCCCCGACCCGCCGGTGCCGTGCAGGATGAGCACCGCGTTGCGCACCGTGCCGTCGGGACCGCGCAGCGGGCGGCCGAGGGTGCGGTAAAAGATCCGCACCTCCGGCAGGCTCGCGCCGCTCGTGAACCGGAAGTCGCGCAGCACGGCGGTCCCGGTGTCCGCCCGCACCTGCGCCCGCGCCGGCGCCGGCGCGGGCATGACTGGCGCGAGGAGCGCCGCCACCAGCATCATCCTCCGCATGCATCGCCTCCTTGTGCTGTTCGCCCTGCTCGTCGCTCCTGCCGTGCACGCGCAGCAGACGGTCGGTCCCGATGCGCGCTACCGCCGCGTCGCCGCTTCGCGCGTCTGCTCCGCCTTGATCACGCGCA
>CAYLJK010000477.1:722-1746 GCA_964383975.1 uncultured Gemmatimonadales bacterium
CGCCGCGTCGCCGAGGCGCTCGAGCCGTGGATCACCGCGCGGCTCCGGAGCCTCGGCGTGAGCGGCGGCGCCATCGCCCTGGTGGACGACCAGACGGTCGTCTGGGCGCGCGGCTTCGGCACGCTGGATCCTGCGCGGCGCACTCCCGTGCGCGCCGACACGCCGTTCCGCGTGGCCTCGGTCTCCAAGCTGTTCACCGACGTCGCCGTGATGCAACTCGCCGAGCGCGGCGCGCTCGACCTCGACGCGCCCGTGGAGCGCTACCTACCGGAGGTGCGGCCAGGGAACCCGTTCGGCCCGCCGTACACGCTGCGCCAGCTGCTCTCGCACCGCGCGGGCCTCGTACGGGAGCCTCCGGTCGGCCACTACTTCGACCCCTCATCACCGACGCTGGCCGCGACGGCCACCAGTCTCGCGGCCACCAGCCTCGTCTTCGCGCCCGGGACGCGCGAGAAGTACTCGAACGCGGGCGTCGCCCTGGCGGGGTACGTCATCGAGCGCACGCTGGGCGTCCGGTTCGCCGATCACGTCGCGCGCGCCGTGCTGGCGCCGCTGGGCGTGCGCGGGAGCTTCGCGCCGGACGCGGCGCTCCTCGCCCGCCGCGCGCGCGGTGTGATGTGGAACGTCCAGGGGGACCGCTGGCCGGCGCCGACGTTCCCGCTCGGGCTCGGTCCCGCCTCGGAGCTGACCGCCTCCATGCTGGACCTCTCGCGGTTCCTCTCGATGCTCTTCGCGGGCGGCGAGGCGCCGGGCGGGCGCCTCCTCCAGCGCTCGACGCTGGAGTCGATGTGGGACGCGGAACGGGGCGTGGGGCTCGGCTTCTTCGTCTCGCGGCTCGATGGGCGGCGCCGCATCGGCCACACGGGGTGGCACTACGGCTTCGGCACGGCGCTCGCCGCGCTCCCGGAGGAGCGCCTTGGCGTGGCCGTGAGCCTCACGATGGACGCGGCCACGGACGCCGCGGACCGGATCGCGGATGAGGCGCTGCGCCTGATGCTCGCCGCGCGCGCCGGCGCGCCGCTCC
>CAYLJK010000478.1:0-1745 GCA_964383975.1 uncultured Gemmatimonadales bacterium
GTTCCCGGCGATCAGCGACCACGTCTCGCCGCCGTCGGTGCTCTTCCAGAGCCCCGAGCCGGGCCCGCCGCTCTGGAGGAAGTACGGCCCGCGCACGCGCTCCCAGGCGGAGGCGTACAGCACGTCTGGGTTGCGCGGATCCTGCGCCAAGTCCACGAAACCGGCGCGGTCGCTGATCTGCTTCACGGCGCGCCAGGTGCGGCCGCCGTCGGTGGTCTTGTACACGCCCCGCTCGCGGCTCGGACCCCAGGCGCGGCCGAGGGCCGCGACCCAGACGATATCCGGATTGGTCGGGTGGATGACGATGCGGCCGATGTGCTGCGTCTCCCGCAGGCCCATGTGGCTCCACGTGCGGCCGCCGTCGGTGGACTTGTACACCCCGTTGCCGGGGGAGATGGAGTTGCGGCTGTTGACCTCGCCCGTACCGGCCCAGATCAGGTTGGTGTCCGAGGGGGCCATGGCCAAGTCGGAGACCGCGTGGACCCCGGTCTGATCGAAGATCGGCGTCCAGGTGGTGCCGGCGTTGACGGTCCGCCAGACGCCGCCGGTGGCGAAGGCGACGTAGATGACCTTGGGGTTGAGCGGGTTGGCCTCGATGTCGTGCACGCGGCCGGACATGTTGGCCGGTCCGATGGACCGCCACCGGAACGCGGCGAGGAAGGCCGAGTCGGCCTGGAAGCGCTGGGCCGGCAGCGCGGCCGGCAGCAGCGCGACCAGGAGGAGCGCGGACAGGGTGCGTCGCATGGTTCGACCTCGGGACGGCAGGACGGTGGAACGGTGAGCAAGCACGACCAACCTAGCGCTACGCGCGGGACCGGCAAGGCGTTGACCGGCGCGCCGCCGGCACCGCGGGGCAGTAGATTCCGCGCACCGATGAGCGCCTCCCCCGCCCAGCCCATGCCGCACCGCCGCGCCCAGTCCCCGGCTGAGGAGCTGGCCAACAGCCTCTGTCACGGCGCCGGCCTCCTGGCCGCGATCGCGGCGACGCCGGTCCTCGTGGTGGCCGCCGCACGGCGGGGGACGGCGGCCGACGTCACGGGGGCCGCCGTGTACGCGGCCACGATGATCGTCCTGTACCTGGCCTCGACCCTGTACCACGCGGTGCGCCACGCGGCGGCGAAGCGGGTCCTCCGCCAGCTGGACCACAACGCGATCTTCCTGCTGATCGCCGGTACCTACACGCCGTTCACGCTCGGGGTGCTGCGCGGCGCCTGGGGATGGTCGCTGTTCGGCGTGGTCTGGGGCCTCGCGGCCGCCGGGATCGTGGGCAACGCCATCGGCGCGATGCGGTTCCGGGGGCTCACGACGGCCGTGTACCTGGCCATGGGCTGGCTCGTGATCGTGGCGGCGCGGCCGCTCTGGGAGCGCGTGGCGCCGCCGGGGCTCGCCTGGCTCCTGGCCGGCGGCCTGGCGTACACCGGCGGGGTCGGGTTCTACGTGCTCAGCCACCGTGTGCGCTTCACGCACTTCGCCTGGCACCTCTCCGTCCTCGCCGGCACGGCGTGCCACTTCGCCGCCGTGTACGGCTGGGCGTTTCCGTCGGGGGGACCCTGATGCACATCGCCGGCGTGCCGTTCATGACGACCGACTGGAGCGCCGTCCCGGAGACCCGACACCCCGGTGAGCGCGGCACGGCCTTCTGGCGCACGGTGGAGGTGGGGAACGTGCGGGTGCGGATGGTGCGCTACTCCCCCGACTACCTCGCCGACCACTGGTGCAGCCGCGGCCATGTCCTCCTCGTGCTC
>CAYLJK010000479.1:0-1740 GCA_964383975.1 uncultured Gemmatimonadales bacterium
CTCATGCTGCGCCGGGCGGAGGAGCGCTTCGCCATCGGCGAGAGCGACCAGTTCTTCACGGAGGCGGAGCAGAATGCCGCCTTCCGGGCCTGGTACAACCTGAACAACGGCCCGCACACGCTGCGTGGCGCGGGGCTGAACTTCCGGTTCGGCTTCGAGTTCAACTTCTAAACGCGCGACGGTCGCCGGCGCCCCGACGGACGGGGCGCCGGCGCCGGACGACGGTCAAGGAGTTCGCATGGCATCCAGAGTTCTACGGCAACTGGCGCGGGCGGCGGTCCTGATCGGCGCGGTGGGCCTCACCGTGGTATCGTCGCTCGAGGCCACGCGGCCGGTGCGGCGGACCACGCGGCCCGGCGTGGCGCGCGGGTTCAACCTGTTCGCCGGCCAGGTGAACGTGGTCATGAACGCGAACCGCGTTCAGTGCAACGTCAACACCATCGGTGAGACCTGCGTCGATCCGACCAACAGCCCGACGATCCCGGGCGGGTTCTGGCCGAAGGGCTCGCCGAACCAGTACATCTTCAACGGCGGCCTCCAGATCGCCGGGATCGTGGGCGGGACCGACGCGGCGAACTTCCCCTGGCCCGGGGACACCGTCGGCGCGTTCTTCTTCGATCCGCGCGGCGACCAGGCCCACGGCGAGGGGCGGACCAACGTGTTCAACTCGCTGGCCCCGGAGGACCTGGCCGAGTGGCCGACGGCCGCCTACATCCGGGACACCTCGCTCTTCAACGACGCGCTGATCGGTCGGAAGACGGTGTCGCAGCAGGACACGTGGGTGCGGTACTGGGACGGGAACACCAACCTCCAGGCCGGGCGGGCGCATCCGATGGGGCTGCTCGTCGAGCAGCGCGGCCTGATGTGGAACTTCCCCTCCGGGAACCAGGACATCGTCTACTTCCTGTACCGGTTCATCAACATCACGTCCATCCAGGCGTCGTCGTACGCGGGGCTGGTCAACGCCGGCTACGCGCCGTCCGACATCAACGACATCGTCGCGATCGCGCAGGAGTTCCAGCAGCGGGCCGAGGCGACGTACAACGTGAGCATCCCGGACACGGGCTACGCGTTCACGAACCTGTACGCCTCGTTCGCGCAGGACCCGGACGTCGGCACCGACGCCGGCATCAACTACGCCAACGCGAACCTCATCTACGCGCTGGGCTTCGCCTACCAGCGGAACTTCAACGGGCCCGGGCTGCTTTACCCGCCCGACATCAACGGCCCGCCGTTCCACGCCGGCCCCGGCTTCGTGGGGACCAAGTACCTCAAGAGCCCGCAGAACATCGGCATCGCGATGTTCGGCAACACCACCAACGGCGGCGCCTTCCCGGATCGCGTGGGCGTGCAGGCGCTGTGGCGGCTGCTCTCCGGCCGGCTGCTCCCGCAGGACGGCTCGTGCACCGTGCCGGAGCCGCAGAACCGGCACATCTGCTACGTCGCCCAGGCGGCGGCGGACGCGCGCTTCTTCCAGTCGTCCGGGCCGTTCTCCCTGAACCCCGGGGAGTCGGCGGTCATCGTCGTGGCCTACGTCCACGCCGCGCCGCTCGCCTCGGCCCCCGCGGCGACGCCCGGCTTCGGCCCGGCCCTCGCGGCGTTCACGCTGCCGACCGCGTCGGCGTCTGACTTGAAGCCCGGCATCCCGATCTCCTCGAACCGGCTCTACCTCGGACTCGACACGGTCCGCCAGGTGGACCGCGCGATGGGGTGGCTCAACCACTTCAACCCGAACGGTGA
>CAYLJK010000480.1:0-1732 GCA_964383975.1 uncultured Gemmatimonadales bacterium
CCCGCGCGATCGCTCGATCCATCTCCACCCCGCGGACCATCGATGCGGAGACGAAGGTCCCCGCCTGGATCGGCGACACGTACGTCCTGGCATGCGTCCTCTTCGCGGGTCTCGTCGCGGGGACCGCCTCGGCGTCCTGGCCTCCGCCAGTCCAATGGCTCGTCATCGCTTGCATAGCGTACCGATGCTTCGAACTCGTCGTCTTCCTGCTGGGATGGCTGCTCGTGGACTCGGGCCCGCTTCACAGCTACCGCAGGAGCGTGATGGCGTACGTGCTGAACCTGACCGAGGTGGCTCTGATCGCCACGGCACTTGACGCGTTCCTGGGGTGCCGCGACGCGGGCCCATGGCCGGCGTTCTGGGAGCACTTCGCTGCCGTGGTCAGCCTGGACGGCTCGGGGCTTGCCGACCGCGCTGGGGCCTGCCAGGGGATCCTCGTCGGTCGCTTCACGCTCGGCGCGATCATCCTGCTGCTGGCGCTCGGGGTCCTCGTCGGCGGCCTGAGCCGGAAGGACCTACACGGGCGCGGCGGCTAACCATCTGAACGACGGAGGCCTCACATGCCACCAGACCGGGGCGACCGGGACGTGGCGACGCGGCCGGGCGCCGCGCCCCTCGCGACGTTCGAGGTCCGGTGGTTCCTCGAGGGCGGGATACGGGAGCACCGGGCGCTGCGCGCCTGGTTCGAGACCACCGATCCCTTCAAGAGAGGGCCCCGCGTGGGCGCGCCCACATGGCAGGGACGCCTCGACGACGAGCCAGACGTGTACCTGCTGGTTCCGGGCGCCGCCGATATCGGCATCAAGTGGCGGGAGGGCCAGTTGCAGGTGAAGGGACGCCTCGCCGATCAGGGCGTGCGGGCCTTCGGCCCTCACCGCGGCCGGCTCGAGCAGTGGGTGAAGTGGTCCTACGCCGATCTCCCGGAGCCGTACCGTCACCTCTTCACGGGCAGCCCCGAGCTCGGCGTGCGGACCGTTGCCGTCGCCAAGACGCGGGCGCAGCGCAAGATCGCCCTGGGGACGTCGGCGTCCGATGCGACGGAGGTGGAGGCAGCCGCCTTCGTGGAGCGCGGCCTCAACGCCGAGCTGGCCGACCTCTCGGTCTCAGGACGCGCCTGGTGCTCGGTCGCGTTCGAGGCATTCCCCTGCGATCCCGTGACCGCCGCCGCCTTCGCGCCCGTGGTCACCGCGTTCCTCCGGGGCCTGACGCCGCTGCTCGATGGCGCCCGCTCGGAGTCCTATCCCGGCTGGCTCCGCCGCGCCGCGGTGTGAGCGAGTAGACCGGGCAGACGACCCGTAATCCGACGGCCACCACGCTGCGCGCCCGCCGCCCCCCGGTGCCGCCTCGCGCGCTCCGCCCGCCGGCGTTATGCGGACGGCGATGCGGCGCGCCCTGCCGGACGGGGAGCGTCGGTGGGACGCCGCGCGGCCCCGGCGTCTTGCGCGGCGCCGGCGGAGGCGTTATCCCGGACACGACACGGCGCAGTCCGGCCGGCGTCCGCCGGCCGGGTCGGTCCTCAACCCGGCGCCGAGTCGGGTCCGCCCCGGGAGCAGACCGGGAAAGGAGGCACTGCCATGCAGCGGTCCGCGCTCGCGCTCACCAGCGCGCTCGTTGCCGCCTCCTGCGGCGGACCGGCGCAGGCGCCCGCGCCGACCTCCGCCGCTACCCGTCTCGCCTGCGCGACCAACCTCGCGATGGCCATGGGCTTCAGCGAACCCCGCGCCGCCGGCGG
>CAYLJK010000481.1:0-1727 GCA_964383975.1 uncultured Gemmatimonadales bacterium
CGAAGGCGAAGGAGTACTGGCCGCCCGTCGCGCGGCCCGCGAGGAAATACAGCACCAGGATCGCCACCAGCATCAGCAGCGATCCGACCATCGTGTACACGAAGAACTTGATGCTGGCGTAGAGGCGCCCCTTCCCGCCCCAGATCCCGATGATGAAGTACATCGGGATGAGCATGACCTCCCAGAACACGTAGAAGAGGAACAGGTCGGCGGCGACGAACACCCCGATCATGCCCGAGGTCAGAACCAGGAGCAGGCCGTAGAAACCGCGTTCCCGCGCCGTGATCCCCGCCCAGCTGCCAAGGACCGCGAGCGGCATCGTCACGGTCGTGAGCAGCACCATCGTGAGGGCGACCCCGTCGAGGGCGAGCCGGTACCCGATCCCCCAGGCCGGGATCCACTTCCTGTTGACGACGAACTGCATCGTCTCGCCGGCCGGGTCGTACGCGGCCCAGAGCCCGAGCGAGAGCACCAGCTCGACCAGCGTCACGGCGAGGGCCAGGTGCTTCGCGCGCGGCGCGGGCGCGAGCGCGACGAGGGCCGCCCCCAGCGCGGGAACGACGAGCAGTGCCGTCAACGCCCAGGAGGCGTAGCCGACGGATTCCAGGAGGGCGGCCACCGGTCAGCGCCCTCCGACCGCGCCGAGCACGGCGAGCACGCCGAGCACGAACACCGCCACGTACACGCCCAACTGCCCCGACTGGAGACGGGTGCCGAGCCACCCGACGGTGCGCGCCACGACGGCCGACCCGTTCACCGCGGCGCCGTCCACGAGCCCGGCGTCCATCCCCTTCCAGAGGATGACGCGGGAGATCCAGACCACCGGGCGGACGATGACGGCGTCGTACACCTCGTCCACGCGGTACTTCTCGGCGAGCAGCTTCTCGAAGCCGGTCTCGGCGGGGGCCCGGTCGGCCGGCACGAGCCGCTCGGGATGGAGCCGCGTCCAGGCGAGCCAGATGCCGAGCGCGGCGAGGCCGATCGCCAGCGCGATGAGCACGTACTCGGTCGCGTGCGAGAGGTGGACCTCGCCCGCCATCGCCGCCCCGCCCCGCGTCACCGGCTCGAGCCAGTGGTGGAGCCACTGCGCCCCGGGGAGGAAGGCGGGCAGGTTGATGGCGCCCCCAACCACCGTCAGCGCGGCGAGGACGACGAGCGGCACGGTCATGACTGACGGCGATTCGCCCAGGTGCAGCCGCTCGGTGTCCCCGGTCCGGTTCGGTCCGTGGAACGTGTAGCGCATCAGTCGAGTCATGTAGAACGCGGTGACCAGCGCCGCGACCGCGCCGAGAGCCCAGACTCCGTACCAGTACCAGGCGTCGCGGCCGCGCGCGAAGGTCAGGGCGAGGATCTCGTCCTTCGAGAAGAAGCCCGCCAACGGCGGGATCCCCGCGATGGCCAGCCACGCCACCCACATCGTGCGGTAGGTGACGGGGAGGAACGTTTTCAGCCCGCCCATGTTGCGCATGTCCTGCGGGTCGGCGTGGCGGTGGGTGCGATGATAGGCGTGGTGCATCGCGTGGATCACGCTGCCCGAGCCGAGGAACAGCAGCGCCTTGAAGAACGCGTGCGTGATCACGTGGAAGAGCCCGGCGGCGTATGCCGCCGCCCCCACGCCGACGAACATGTAGCCCAGCTGGGAGATGGTGCTGTACGCCAGCACCTTCTTGATGTCCCATTGCTTGAGGCCGATCGTCGCGGCGTAAAGGGCCGTCAGCGCGCCCACG
>CAYLJK010000482.1:0-1724 GCA_964383975.1 uncultured Gemmatimonadales bacterium
CGCCGTCGAGCTGTACGACCACGCGCTCGACGACGAGCCGTACACCGTCGGCGTCGCGACGCACCCGGCCCTCGCGCTAACGGGAGCAGGACCCGAGGCGGCGATGCGGGAGCTGCGGAAGGCCTACGCGGCGCTCCTCAGGCCCGGGCGCTTCGTCATCATGCTGGGGGGCGAGCACACGGTCTCCAGCCCGCCCATCCTGGAGCACGCCGCGCGCCTGACGAAGCAGGGCCGCGCCCTCTCGGTGCTCCAGCTCGACGCCCACGGCGACCTGCGGGACGAGTGGGAAGGGACGCCGTACTCGCACGCCTGCGTGATGCGGCGCGTGGCCGACGCGGTGAACCTCGTGCAGGTGGGGATCCGTGCCATCGCGCCGGAGGAGCGCGCGCTGATGCGCCGCCGCCGGAAGACCATCACCACGATCTTCGCCGAGGAGATGGTCGCGGACGACGGTTGGATGGACCGCGCCATCGAGGCGCTGGGGTCCCACGTGTACGTGACCATTGACGTGGACTACTTCGACCCGGCGCTCATCCCCGCGACCGGCACCCCGGAGCCGGGGGGCGGCGACTGGTACTCGGCGCTCGCGTTCCTGGAGCGGGTGTTCCGGGAGCGGCGCGTCGTCGGGGCGGACGTGGTCGAGCTGGCGCCCGTCCCCGGGATGCGCGCGCCGGACTTCGTGACCGCGAAGCTGGTGTACAAGCTGGTCGGCTACTGGAAGCACGGGCGGCGCGGCGGCGGAGGCTGAGCCGGTGCTGGTCGCGTTCCTCGCCGGCGTCCTGAGCTTCCTCTCCCCCTGCGTGCTGCCGCTGGTCCCGAGCTACCTGTCGTACCTCACCGGGATGACGGGCGTCGCGGAGATCCAGGCGCGGCGCCACCTCGCGCTCCTCCACGCACTGCTGTTCGTCATCGGCTTCACGCTCATCTTCGCCGCGCTCGGCGCCACGGCCACGGCCCTGGGCCGCACCCTCAACTACTACCAGCACTGGCTGGAGCGCATCGGCGGTGCACTCATCGTCTTCTTCGGGCTGTACACGCTGGGCGTGCTGCGCATCGGCCTCCTCGCGCGCGAGCTGCGCGTCCAGTTGGGCGACAAGCCGCTCGGCTTCCTCGGCTCGGTCATCGCGGGCGCGGCGTTCGGCGCCGGGTGGACGCCGTGCATCGGCCCCATCCTGGGCTCCATCCTGCTGTACACCAGCTCGCAGGCGGACCTGGGCCGCGGCCTCGGCCTGCTCCTCGCCTACTCAGCCGGGCTCGCCATCCCGTTCCTCGTCGCGGCGCACGCGCTCGAGGCGTTCCTGAAGTGGTTCCAGCGCTTCCGGCGCCACATCGGGTGGGTGGAACGCATCGCGGGCGCGCTGCTCATCATCGTGGGCGTGATGATGATGTTCGGGTGGTTCACAGTGCTCAGCGCGTGGTTGCAGGGGATGACGCCGGATGTGATACGAAACCGGCTGTAGGCGGGACCCGGGGATGGGGAATCGGGACTCGGGCGGCCCCGCTACGGGCCCGCGTCCCGATTCCCGAGTCCCGACTCGATCTCCTCCTCGACCAACTGCCTCCGCAGCAGCTGCCAGTACCTCCCCCGCTTCTCCACCAGCTCCTCGTGCCGGCCCGTTTCCACCATCCGGCCGTCGTCCAGCACCACGATGAGATCCGCGTCGCGCACGGCGGTCACGCGGTGGGAGATGACGACCGCGGTGCGGCCGGCGAGTTCGCGGCGC
>CAYLJK010000483.1:0-1719 GCA_964383975.1 uncultured Gemmatimonadales bacterium
CCTTCGAGCGCCAGGACTTCGAGACGATAGAGCGCGTCGAGCGGACTGTCGCCGATGGCGACCATGCGCAGGGGGCCGTGCTCCCGCTCCAGCAGGCGCCGCAGGTGCTGCGTCGCGGCCCCCTTGTCGGACGGCCCGTGGAGGTGGGCGAAGCGACCGCCTCGGGTCACGACGAGGCCGGCGGCGGCCGCGGCTAGCCGAATGGCGGCTCGTGTGCGATCACCGCCCCGGACGATGAGCGGCTCGTCGAACTCCCGCCGCGCGGCCCGCCGCGCCGCGGCCATGTCGAGCCCCGCAGCTCTCCCGATCTCCGCGACCGTCAGGTCACCGAAGCCACGCACCGCCTGCCGCACCTCGCGCGGCAGGCGGCGCAGCACGCGCCGAGCGGCCGCGCGCGGCGGGCCGAGCGGCAGGAGCCGCCCGTGCCGCGTGCGGCGCGCGCCCGGAAGCGGCCCGTGCAGCGTGCCCGGCGGGATGAGGAGACCGCCGCCGTCCTCGATGACGGCCGGGCAGGGCGCGCCGAGCCGGGGCCACAGCGCAGCCACCTCCACGCGCGTCTTGCTGGTGCAGAGCGCGAGCAGCACTCCCGCGCGCCGGAGCCGGCGGAGCGTGCGGCGCGCGGGCGTCACGTCGTAGGTGGCGTGGTCGAGGAGACAGCCGTCCAGGTCGGTCACGACGGCCAGGCGGCCGCCGCGCTCAGGCATTATCGGCGGCGACGGCGGCGGCCAGTTCGTCGAGGATGTCGGGCAGCGCCGACGTCACCCGCGCCCACTGCGGGATGGTCGGGGCGCCGAGCGGGTCGTCGTACACATCGCGCGCAGCGACCTCGATCGCCTTGGCGAACACCTCGACCGCCGTCCCCTCCTCGTGTCGGTCGAAGGTGAGCAGGTTGATGGCCGCGTCGTCGGCGTAGCGCCGCACCTGGTCCTGCGCCATCCGGAGGTAGGAGCCGCGCACGCTGCGGAACAGCCCCTCGGAGATCTCGATCCCCTCCTGCGCCAGCGTGGTGAACAGCGACTTGGCGATGTCCACTGCCATCTTGAAGAGGCCCGACGAGGGCCAGTCCGCCGTGAGCGCCTTGTGCTTGTGCTCGTACGCATCGGCGATGTCCACTTCGCAGACGCGGCGCGTGGTCAGGTTGCGGTGCACCTCGCCGAGGAGGCCGATCTCGAGCCCCCAGTCGGACGGCACGCGCATCACCCGCGCGAGGTCCTCGTCCATCGCGAACTCGCCGGCGAGCGGGTAGCGAAACGAGTCGAGGAAGACGAGGTACGGGTGGTAGCCCACGAACTTCAGGAGCGTGCGGATGAGCGGCGTGACGAAGAGCCGGGCCACCCGGCCGTACAGCCGATCGGTGACGCGGGCATAGTAGCCCTTGGCGTACTCGTAGCCCATGGACGGGTTCATGACCGGGTACACCAGCCGGGCAAGCATGTCGCGCCGGTAGGTCACGATGTCGGCGTCGTGCGTGGCGATGGTCCGCGAATGCGGGTCGCCGAGCACGCACCCCAGGGCGAGCCAGACGACGCGGCCCTTGCCGGGGGTGCCCGTGAAGATCTGGGCCGCCTCCAGCTGGCGGTACAGCGCCTGGACGCGGTCCCCGTCGCGCCAGAGAATGTCGGTGCGGAACGGGAGGTCGCTGAAGAAGCGGCGCGCCCGCTCGAACTCGGCCTGGCCGGCCGCGTCGAGCCCGACCACGAGGCGGTAGAGATAGGGGAC
>CAYLJK010000484.1:0-1692 GCA_964383975.1 uncultured Gemmatimonadales bacterium
CACGCCGAACCGGTCAAGCGACCAGACGAGATCCTCCACCAGCGCGTCGAAGTGCGCGTCGGTGAGGTTCAGGCCCTCGTGCGCCGCCGGCATGCTCCGCCCGCTGTAGCGACACGGGCCGCCGCTGGCCTGGCAGAGCTGCTCGACCAGAAGGCGCTTCAGCTCGGGGATGTCCACGCCCGCGAAGAACGCGCTGATCCGCCGGTCCGCGGCCACGCGCGCGATCAGGCTGTCCACGACCCCGCGCAGGGCGTCGAGGCCCCCGAGACGGGCGAAGAGCGTCGGGCCGGCCACGGTGACGGGGACCGGCGGCGGGTCCGCCGGGGACCAGGGCGGGACCGCCCGCTCGTGGCGCTCGATGTTGGTCCCCGGGACGGCGGGAGCCGGTGCCGGCTCCGGCGGGCGCGCGCCGGCTCCGCACGCGGCCGCGGCGAGGGTGGCCGCCAGGAGCGCTGCGCGGCGCATCTAGTCGTCGTTCTCCGGGTGGCGGACGAGGACCAGGATCGCCCCCTGGGGCACCACGAGGTACCGCCGATCCTCGAAGGTGATCTCGACCGCCGCCTTCCGGAAGAAGAGCGCATAGTCCCCGGGTCGGGCCTGCATGGCCACCGAGCGCCCGGCGCCGGCGCGGTGGCTCTTCCAGGGCTCGTCGTCCATCGCGCTCGGCTCGGGGAGTGGGAAGCCGGGGCCGGTGGCGACGACGCGGCCCGCCTGGACCTGCACCTGCTCCATCGCCGAGGCGGGGAGATAGAGCCCGACGCGGGTGCGGTCCTCCCCCTCCTCGGGCGTGATGAGGACCCGGTCGCCCACCACGATCAGCTTCCTGTTCGCTCCGGCCTCGAGGTCCGTCATCTGGCCTCCACGTCGCTCGCGTAGTTCACCGCGAACATCTCGTGCAGCTCCACCGACAGCAGCCCGGCCCGGACCATCGGCTGGTCCTCCACGAGCCGCTCGGCCTCGCGCAGGGACTGGACGTCGTACACCACGAGCCCCGCGGAGCCGTCGGCGAGCGGGCCTGACAGGTAGATCTCCCCCGAGCGCTGGAGGTGTCCCAGGTAGAGCTTCTCCTTCTGCATGAGGTACTCGTCGGCGCGGGAGGCGAAGATCTCCGGCGCGACGGCGACCCTCACCCACCCCATGATCATCTTGCGTTCGGTGGACATGGCGTTCCCGGTCGGCGGCACCTGGCCCGGCTCTCCGGGCATAGCTTAGGCGCGCCCTTGCGTGCGGCGCAAGCGCGTGCGGATACTACCACGTCTTTCGCGTTCGGCTCCCCGCCTCGCGGCCGCAGGGCACCGGGGCGACGCCTCGAACCACGCGACAGCGAGTCCTGCCTGATGACCACGCTCGCCGCTTCCCCGCCCTCGGTGCGCGCGCGCGCCGGCCTGCTCCGGTCCACCATCGGCCGCAAGGCGGTGATGGCGGTGACCGGCGTGATCCTGGTCGGCTTCGTCATCGCGCACCTCGTCGGCAACCTCCAGCTCTACCTCGGCCGGGCGGCGATGAACCACTACGCCGAGTTCCTGCGCGCCTTCCTGCACGGGGGCGGGCTGTGGCTCGCGCGGGCCGTGCTGCTGGCGTCGGTGGGCCTCCACATCTGGGCGGCAACCACGCTGACGCTCGAGGCGCGCGCGGCGCGGCCGGTCGCCTACCGGCGCTGGGAGCCGGAGGAGTCCACCATCGCGACGCGGA
>CAYLJK010000485.1:0-1687 GCA_964383975.1 uncultured Gemmatimonadales bacterium
AGGCCTGGAGGGCGACGAGCCCGCGGCGAAGGCGCGAGTGGACGCGGCCGTGGCCTTGCTTGACGCGCCCCGGCAGGTGGCGGTGGCGCGCGCCGACTCGGTGGACCGGGCGCCGGCGCGCGCCGGCGTCGAGACGGCCATCCGCCTCGACGACCTGCACGAGCTCGACGAGCTGAGCGCCAAGCTCGAACAGCTCCGCGGCACCGGCGTGGACGTGGCTGCGATCGTGCGGGCGAACCCGCTCCGTGTTGGCGGCGTCACAGTGGCGGCCGGCGAGCGGCTCGACGGCAGCCTCGTCGTCTTCCGCGGCGACGCCGACGTGTACGGCGAGGTCGCGGGGGACGTCGTGGCTCTGCGCGGGGACGTGGTCGCGCACGACGGCGGCCTCATCGGCGGGCACGCCGTCTCGGTGGGCGGCCACGTGCGGCAGGAGGGCGGGACGATTCGCGGCGACATCAAGTCCATCACGTCCGCCGAGGTGGCCGGGGAGGTGCACGTCGGACGCGCCGTCCCGTCCGCGTTCGACCGCGTCTTCCGCGACGTGCGCACGGTGCTCGCGATGTTCGTCGCGCTCGCGATGCTCGGCTTCGGCACCGTGTTCTTCGGGCGGCGCTATCTGGAGGTCGTGGCCGACACGGCCACGCACGCCTTCGGCCGGTCGCTGGTGGTGGGTCTGCTCGGCCAGCTGCTGCTGCTCCCGACCCTCGGCATGCTCATCGTGGGACTCGCCTTGACGATCGTCGGCATCCTGCTGCTGCCCTTCGCCGTGGTGGCGTACGCGATCGCCGCCGTGGTCGCGGTCGTCGGCGGTTACCTCGCGGTCGCGCACGCCATCGGCGAGACGGTGGCACGGCGGCGCATGGCGCGCGGCGCCTTCGTCCGCGCTCCCAACGCCTACGGCTACCTCTTCAGCGGACTCGTGGGGCTGCTGAGCCTCTGGGCCGCGGCGGCGCTCACCGGGTGGATGGGCCCCGTGGTGATGGTCTTCCGCGTCGCGGCGGTCATCGTGACGTGGCTCGCGGCGACGGTCGGCTTCGGTGCGGTGCTGCTGGCGCGCGGCGGCCTGCGTGAGACCTTCGCCGGCCGGCACGTCGGCGAGATGTCGGACGAGTATCTCTGGGCCACCCCGCCCGCCACGCCCGCGGCCCGGCGCCCGTCGCCGCGGGCATGACCGTCCGCCTGCCGTTGCTCGCGGCCGTCGCGGCCGCGGTGTCCGCTCATGCAGCGGACGCGCAGACCTGGCGCACCATCACCTCGGCGCGGCAGCGCCAGGGCGAACAGAACGTGCGCGTCGAGGTGCGGTACGCGGTCGGGCGCTTCAGCCTCGCCCCGGGAAGCTCCGGCCAGCTCTACCGGATGAACCTCCGCTACGACGAGGAGACGTTCTCGCCGGTCCGGGAATACAACGCGCTCACCGGCCTCCTCCGCCTCGGCGTCCGCGGCCGCGAGGGCTCGCGCGCCTACTGGCGGGACCGCCGGGGCGACGGGCCCACCCCGGCGCTCGACCTCGCCCTCGCCCCCGACGTGCCGCTCGCCCTCGACATCGAACTGGGGGCGGCCGCGAGCGACGTGCAGCTGGGGGGCCTCGCGCTACGGAGCGTGCACTACCGCACGGGGGCCTCCGAGACGCGCCTCGACTTCGCCCGGCCCAATCCGGTGTCCTGCGAGGCGCTCGTGATCGAGGCGG
>CAYLJK010000486.1:0-1685 GCA_964383975.1 uncultured Gemmatimonadales bacterium
GCTTCACCGAGCTGCTCCTCATCACCGCGACCGACAGCAGCCTCACGGTCACCGTGCGCTCGGCGAGCAACGTCCCGCCTAGCGCCGACGCGCAGCGGGCCGCCGCGTCCATCCGCCGCGGCTGCGGACGGTGAGGCGGCGGGCGTGTCGAGCGGCTCCGCCACGCGATGACCCCGAGGACCGCCGCCGCGCTCAAGCTGGTCGCTGCGTGCGTCCTCTGCGTCGCGGTCATCGTCGGCGTGACGCTCCTCGTGCGATACTTCGTTGAGTGACACCCGCACGCTTCCACCTCGGAGGGAAGAGCATGAAGCAGAACATGGGAACCGCCGACCGCGCGATCCGTGTCGTGATCGCCCTCGTGATCGCCGCACTGTGGTACTTCGGCACGATCGGCGGCACGCTCGCCGTCATCCTCGGCGTCGTGGCAGTCGTCTTCCTGCTCACCAGCGTCGTCGGCTCCTGCCCGGGCTACCTGCCGTTCGGGGTATCCACGAAGAAGACGACGTCGGGGACTCCGCCGACGATGTAGAGGTCGGGAATCGGGAGCCGGGCGGGGAGCGAGAATCACGGGGCACGCGTCGGCCGGCGCAGCGCGCCGAGGGGTCGGATCTGCTGGCCAGGCGGCGCCGTCGGCGACAACGTCACGCCGGGCGGTAACCGCCGGTTCAGGTCGCGGCCATCGCCGCGGCCGTCCGCATCGTCGCGCTGCCGGCGCGCGCAAAACCGTCCATCACCGTAATCCGAGGTGCGCCGTGCCCTTCTGCTCCGAGCAGCTGGCCCGCATCAAGCCGCTCTGGGACCGGATGCTGAGCCACCGGTTCCTCGTCCAGACGCGCGACGGCACCATTCCCGAGGCCACGTTCGCGCGCTGGATGCGCCAGGACTACCGCTTCGTCGAGGCGGCGATCCCGTTCGTCGCGGCCCTCATCCCGAAGGCGCCGCGCACACACTGGGAGCCGCTCGCCGGTGTCATCGGGGCGCTTGAGAAGGAGCTGACGCTCTTTGAGGAGCGAGCCGCGGCGGTCGGTGTCCAGCTGCGCGGCGCGCCGCCCGCCTTCGTCAACCACGCCTACATCCAGTTCCTGCTGGCGACGGCCGCCCACGCCTCGTACGCCGAGGCGTACACGGTGCTCTACACCGCGGAGAAGGCGTACCACGACTCGTGGCGTGTGGTGCGGGCCGGGCTCGCGCCGACGTCTCCGTGGCAGCCGTTTGTCGAGAACTGGGCCGGCGACGCCTTCGCGCAGTACGTCGCGTACCTCGAGGGGGAGCTGGACGCGCTCGCCGCGGCCGCCGGATCGGCCGAGCGCGCGCGCATGGCAGAGCTGTTCGAGGTGACGACGAGGTACGAGATCGCCTTCTGGGAGATGGCGGTCACGGCCGAGAGCTGGCCGGGCACCGAGGACTGAGGAGCGATGCCCCGCTTCGCGATCTGGGGCGTGATCTGCCTGCTCGTCGGCGCGGGGTTCTTCCTCAACGCGCTCTTGATCGTCCTCCGGCGGCGGCGCTTCCTCGACCGCGCCGAGGCCGCGGAGGGAACGGTGGTCGCGGTCCGCACCGAGGGCGCCGGGCGCAACATCACATCCTTCCCGACCGTCGAGTTCACGACCCGCAGCGGCGTGCTCGAGCGTGCCGAGTCGCTCATGGGGACCGGCGTCCAGAGCTTCGCCGTCGGCCAGCAGGTG
>CAYLJK010000487.1:0-1681 GCA_964383975.1 uncultured Gemmatimonadales bacterium
CCGCCGAACCGATGAAGTCCCACGCGCCGGCCTCGAGCGCCTGGAGGCGCTGCTGCCGCGAAGGGTGGCCGGAACTCGTGACCAGGATCGGCGTGGCATCGCTGATCCGCGGATCCGCCCGGAGCTGGCGCACGACCTCCAAGCCGTCCAGGTCGGAGAGGTCCACGTCCACGATGATCAGGTCCGGGTTCGAGGCCCAGGCCCGTTCGAGCGCCTGCTTCCCGGTGTAGGCGCGGAGCACCGCGTAGCCGTGAGGGCCGAGGACGCTCTCGAGCGAGCGCGTGTGCCACTCCTGGCTGTTCGCGATGAGGACGATCGGCGCGTGACTTCGGGGAGTGCGTGCGGTCATGTCCTGGGTCGGTATGGGCCGGTGAAAGAGACTGCACAAGATGTGCGCGTCCGATGCGTGGACGCAAGATGTTGATGGACAATGCCTTGGCATTGGCGCCGGGGTCGCCGGCAGGGCGTGGCGATGCGCCGGCTCCACACCTTTCGGGAGGGCCGCGACGCGGAGTTGCAACGGGTAGCGTCCCGGGGCGGCGTCGTATATCGTTGTGCCACATGAAGGTACCGCGAGTCGCCATCGGGGCCCTGGTGGCCCTTTGTGCCGCCCGAACCGTCGCCGCCCAGGCCGCTCCGCCGGCTGCTCCTCCCGCCGTGCGCGAGCGGCTCCAGCAGGAGCTGGCGTTCATGGCGACGGCAGGAGAATCACCCGCCTATTCCGAAGCGCTGCGCGAGCAGGCTCGCCGGAACGCCGAGCGGATCCGCGAGCGGCTCCAGGCGGGCGACTTCCGCGTGGGCGACCGGGTCCTCATCACGGTGGAGCAGCAGCAGGCCCTCTCGGACACGTTCGTGGTGAGCGCGGGCCCGGCGCTGGTGCTGCCGGGGGTGGGGAGCGTGGCGCTGGGCGGCGTGCTGAGCGACGAGCTACAGCCGTCCGTGCGCGGCGCCGTGCAGCGCGTCTTCCGCGGCGCGGTCGTGCGGGCCCAGCGCCTGGTGCGCGTCTCGGTCGAGCGGGGCGTCGGCCGGCCGGGCTTCTACGACGTGTCCGGTGAGTCCCGGCTCGACGACGTGATCCAGATCGCCGGCGGCCCGGGTCGGGACGGCCGACTGGAGCGCATTACCGTGGAGCGCGGCCGCGAGCGGATCATCGGCGGGGACTCGGTCCTGGCCATCGTTCGGGACGCGCGCACGCTCGACGACCTGAGCATGCGGGACGGCGACCGCATCATCGTCGGCGAGCGGCGCCAGGCGGGCGAGGTCGAACGGAGCATCCGCGCCGTCAGCCTGCTGCTGGGGCTCCCGCTCACCATCCTCAGCCTGACCCAGATCTTCCAGTAGGCGCGCCGTGCTGCGCGTGCTCGTGAAGCGCACGGCGGAGCGGCTGCTCGTGGCGGGAGGCGCGGCCGCGCTCGCGCGGCGGCGCCTCGGCGCGCGCACGCTGGTGCTCGCCTACCACAACGTGGTCCCGGACGGGTGCGACAGCGTCGGGGACCGCTCCCTGCACCTGCCCATTGCCGCGTTCCGCCGCCAGATCGAGCTGCTGCGCGCGCACGCGGAGGTCGTGCCGCTGGAGGCGCTGCTGGATCCGCCGGAGCGGAGCGTGACGGGACCGCGCGTCGCCGTCACCTTCGACGCCGCGTACCGCGGCGCGCTGCGCGCCGCGATCCCGGTGCTCCGC
>CAYLJK010000488.1:0-1662 GCA_964383975.1 uncultured Gemmatimonadales bacterium
CCCGCCGGGTGGGCGGGCGGCACCTTGGGGGATGAATCCCGGGGTGTCCCTGTGAGCGCCACCGTCCGGTTCTGGGGCACGCGCGGTACGATCGCGACGCCCGGCCCGGCGACAGTGCGCTACGGGGGGAACACCTCGTGCGTCGAGGTGACGGACGAGGCGGGGCGCCTCGTCATCCTCGACGCGGGGACCGGGATCCGGGCACTCGGCAAGGCGCTGCTGGCGCGCAACGGCCCCGACGGCGTGATGGCGGACATCCTGCTGTCGCACGCCCACTGGGACCACATCCAGGGGCTCCCGTACTTCGCGCCGCTGTTCCTGAAGGGGAACGTGATCCGCGTCTGGGGGCCGCGGCAGGGGGACGTCGGGATGCAGACGATCCTCCGGCAGATGATGCACCCGGCGGTCTTCCCGGTGCCGCTCGACGCGCTGGCGGCCACGCTCGAGGTGGAGCACGTCGGGACCGACCCGATCCCGGCCTCCGGGTTCGCGGTCCAGGCGATGCGGGTACGGCACCCGGCGCACACCGTGGGGTATCGATTGCAGCAGCCCGGCGGGCCCGTCGTGGTGTACGTCCCGGACGACGAGTTGGGCACGGGCGGCGACTACGAGGTGTCCGCGGACTGGCGCCGCCGCTTCCTCGAGTTCGTGGGTGGCGCGGACCTGCTGATTCACGACTCGATGTACACGGCGGACGAGATCGCGACGCACCGGGGCTGGGGGCATTCGTCGGTGGAGGAGGCCGTGGCGCTGGCACACGAGGCGGGCGTGAAGCGGCTGGCCCTGTTCCACCACGAGCCTGAGCACGGAGACGAGCAGATGGACGGCATCCTGGCCCGTACGCGCGAGGCGGCGGCGCGGCTGGCGGGACGCCTCGAGGTGATCGCGGCTGCCGAGGGCGCCGCGCTGTCGTTGTGACCATGCACCTTTTCGGAGGGTGACACCATGACGCGGTTGGCACGAGGGACCACGGCGCTGGCATTCGCCGCGCTCGTCGCGGGGAACGCCGCAGCGCAGCAGCGGCCCGGGCCGGCCGCGCCCGACACCCGGCCCGGCATCGCGATCCTGGACTTCGACATCGGCGGATCGATCGGGCGTGAGGCCGAGGAGTACGAGGCGCTGCGCCGCGGCCTGGCGTCCATGACGCTCTTCGAGCTGACGCAGAACACGCAGCTGCGTATCGTCGAACGGGCCCAGCTCCAGCAGATCCTCCAGGAACAGAACCTGGGGCGGGAGGGCCGGGTGGACCCGAACACGGCCGCCCAGATCGGCCGCCTGGTCGGGGCCCGGTACATGATCACGGGCACGCTTATCGACATCCGCGGCAACATGTCCATCGACGCCCGGCTCATCAACGCGGAGACGTCGGAGATCATCCGCACCCACCGCGTGCGTGGGCGGATGGACAACCTCTTCGACCTGGTCAACCAGCTCGCGACGTCGCTGATGCGCGACGCCGCCCTGCCGCCCCTGGAGCAGCGGGCGCAGCAGGAGTTCCGCCAGCAGAACCCGGCCCCGCCGACGGCGGCGGTCATGGCCTACTCCCGCGCCGTGCTCTACGCGGACCGCGGGGACACGCAGCGGGCAGTCGAGCAGTACCGGCGGGCCATCACGGCCTTCCCGCAGTACACGCAGGCCCGGACCGAGTGCAACCGCTTGCAG
>CAYLJK010000489.1:0-1659 GCA_964383975.1 uncultured Gemmatimonadales bacterium
TCCGAGGTCCCCAGCAGGCTGAGGTGCGAGAGGCACACGCACTACTGATTGCCCATCGTCCCCGACGAGGCCAGAACGGCGAGCACGTCCTCCGGGTTTCGGCGCGCGTCCACCGCGCCCGCCCCGCGCCCCGCCCGCTGGGCAAGCTCGCCCCACGGCACGATGCGTTCAGCGAACCAGGCGTCCTCCGCGCCCACCGTCACGACCGCCCGCAGCGCGCCCCCCTCGGCCGCCAGCGCCTCGGCCCACTCGAGGAACTCCCGGCCCGCGTACTCGGCCACGGTCACCATGAGCACCGCGTCCGCGCGCCGCACCTGGTATTGGAGTTCCGGGAAGGTCAGCGCGGGATCGAGCGGGACGACCACCGCGCCGAGCCGCGCCGCGGCCAGGAGCGTCCAAACCGCCTCCGGCCGATTGGGCAGCACCGTGGCGATCCGTTCGCCGGGGCCGACGCCCAGCTCGCGGAACGCCGCCGCGGCGGCACGCACTTCACGCTCCGCCTCGGCGAATGACCAGCGGCGCGGCGCCGCCACCAGGAACGACCGGTCCGGCGAACGGGCGACGGCGGCCGCGAACGCGTCCGCCAGGTGCAGGGGGGTCAGGGACGGGCCTTCATGCAACTGATACCAAGCACGAAACTTACACCGCCTGAAGCCGGGGTGCCAACCTGGAACCGCCCCTTGAGCCCCCGGGACCGGCGGGGCACCTTTGGGCCCGTGGCTCTCACCTTCCGGCAGCGGCTCTTCGCGTGGCTGGTCACGGCGAGCGTCGTCCCGGCGGCGATCGCGGTGGCGGTCGCCGTGCTGAGTCCGCAGGTGGCGGCGCCGGTCGGGGGCGTGCTCGCGTGGGAGCAGGCGGCCCAGTCGTGGCGCACGCTCCGCGCCGGGATGCGCGACGACACGCTGCCGCCGGTGATGCGCGAGGCGTTCCTCCGCCACGACGCGCAGATCTCCACGTCGCTGCGGCGGGCGCGGCAGGCCCGCGCGATCCGGGAGGCGTTCGGCGGCGTGCTGGCCGGGATCGCCGCCGGGCTCACCGTGCTCGTCGGCGGCGGCGCGATCCGCCTCGCGGGGCACCTGTCCCGGCAGCTGTCGCGGCCGATCGACGAGCTGGTGGACTGGACGGGAAGGCTGCGCCGCGGCGAACCGCTCCCCGACGCGGCGCCGCCGCGCGGCGCGCCGGAGTTCGCCTCCCTGCGGGAGGCCTTCCGCGCCACCGCGGAGGAACTCGAGCGCGCACGCACGCGCGAGGTGGAGGCGGCGGAACTCCGGGTGTTCCGGGAGATGGCCCGCCAGGTGGCGCACGAGCTGAAGAACCCCCTCACCCCGATGCGCTTCGCCCTGGAGCGCCTGGCCTCGGTCGCCTCGCCGCAGCAGCGCGAGGAGCTCACCGTGCTCGAGGCCGAGAGCACGCGCCTTGAGCGGATGGCGCGCGACTTCGCGGAGCTGGGCCGGCTCCCGGAGGGCCCGGCGGCGGAGGTGGACCTTGGCGAGCTGCTTGAGGAGATCGCGCGCAGCCGACCGGACGGCGTCGCCGTCGGCGTGGACCGCGCGCCGGATGTGCCGCGGGTGCGCGGCCACTACGAACCGCTGCGCCGCGCGCTGGCCAATCTGGTGCTGAACGCATACGACGCCGTGCGCGCGCGGGGTGGCGGGAGCG
>CAYLJK010000490.1:0-1655 GCA_964383975.1 uncultured Gemmatimonadales bacterium
GCGCGCCCGCTACCCGCCGTCGCACCGCCTGCTGGCCCGCCCAGACCGCGATCGCCAGGGCGGCGATCGTCGCCGCCGCCGCCATCCAGAGCGAGTTCACCATCGGCCGCAGCCGCTCGACCTCGCTCATGAGCCGGCGGTAGTTCACCAGGCTCACGACCGGCGGCAGCGTCTCGGTCGTCCAGGTGTTGAGCGGGACGAGGGAGATCAGGACCAGCGTCGCGTGCGGCAGCAGCAGGAGCACCGCCAGGGTCCAGCCGGCCGCGGCGGCGGCCGCGCGCGCCGCCGGGCGCCGGATCACGCGCAGCGCCGGCGGGGTACCCTTTCCCACCGCCGCGACGCTGCGCCGCCCCTCGCTCCACTGCACCAGCGCGAAGCCGACGAGGGCGACGGCCGTGAGCAGCGCGGTCTCGAGCATGGCCACCGCGACGTCCCCGTTGAGCCGCGTGGCGACGATCTGTGTGGTCATCACCCGGAACCCGCCGCCGAAGACGTACGGCGCGCTGAAGGAGGCGAGCGCCGTCATGAAGGTGAGCAGCGCGGCGCCAACGAGGTTCGGCCGCAACAGCGGCAGCGTGACCCGTCGCAACGTCCGCCACGGCCCGGCTCCCAGCGACGCGGCGGCCTCGAGCGCGGCGGCGTCGAGCCTCGCGAGCCCGGCGCGCACGAAGAGGTAGAAGTACACGTACATCGAGTAGGCGTGGACCAGCAGGATGGCGCCCGCGCCCTGGAGCCGCCACGGCGCGCCCGCCCGCCCGGTCAGCCCCTGCACGGCCCGCGCGGCGAAGCCGCTCTCGCCGTAGAGGAAGAGGAACGCGATGACGCCGACGAGCGGCGGCATCACCGCCGGCAGCGCGACGAGACCGCCGAGCAGCCTCCGGCCGGGGAAGTCGTAGCGCTCGAAGACGAACGCCAGCGGGACGCCGACCAGGGCCGCGAGCACGACGCTCGCCGCCGACGTCCACAGGCTCGCCCACAGCGCCTGCCACTCGACGCCGTCGCGGAGGAACGCCCGCACGTCGGCCCGCGCCGCCTCGGCGAACACGACAACGAGCGGGTAGGCGACGAGCCAGGCGAGCAGCGCGATCAGCAGGACCGCGGACCACGACGGCCGACGCGTCAGACGTCCTCCCAGAGCAGGACGCGCTCGACCGCGAGGCTAACGCGGTCGCCCACGGCAGCGGCGCCATGCGGGGCGTACACCTCTACCGCCGGTCCGCCGTCGAGTTCGACGGTGAAGTAGGCGAAGCCGCCCGCGAACCGCCGCTCGGTGACGGCGCCGGCCAGCGGGCCCTCGCCCAGCCGGAGCGCTTCGGGGCGCACGATGGCGGTCCGCCCGGCCCGCCCGCCGGCCAGCTGGCCCGGCAGGCGGTTCGCGCGGCCGATGAAGGTCGCGACGAACCCGGTCGCCGGGTGGTCGTACAGTCGGTCCGGCGTGCCCACCTGTTCGAGCCGGCCTCCGTTCAGCACCGCGATCCGGTCACCGAGGGCGAAGGCCTCCTCCTGCTCGTGGGTGACGAAGACCGAGGTGATCCCCGTGCGCGCGATGGCCGCGCGCATCTCCCGCCGCGTGCGCTCGCGGAGCGAGGGATCGAGGTTCGAGAGCGGCTCGTCGAGGAGGAGGACGCGCGGCTGCGGCGCGAGCGAGCGCGCCA
>CAYLJK010000491.1:0-1645 GCA_964383975.1 uncultured Gemmatimonadales bacterium
GACCGCCGTGTCGCCGGCGCGGCGCACCGCCCATCGCAGCAGCGGCTCCACGTAGGCGACCGTGTCCAGCTGCGCCACGAACCGCGTCGCTCCGGGAGCCGTGCGCGCGCGACCGATGCTGCCGTCGGCCCGCAGCGGCCCGGCCGCGGTCTGCAGCACCATCGAGTCGAGCTCGAGCCGCGCCTCGGTGAAGCGCAGCGACGCGGCGCCCGCCGGTACCGCGAGCCCCGCGATCCGGCTCGGCCGCAGCGTCACCCGCGACGTGCCGATCACCGGAAGCTCCCGGTCGCCCGGGATCCGGAGGGCGGTGGACCAGAGTCCCCACAACGCGGTGGGCGGCAGTTCGCCCCGCCACACCGCCGCATCCAGGGAGTCGAAGGTGCCGGCGAGGTCCACCGAGACGGCGCCGTCACGGGAACCGACCGTGCCCACCGCCGTCACGCCGCCGCCCGGACCCTTCAGCGCCGCGGCCACCGCCAGGCCCGACACCGGCCCGTGCAGCCCGATCTTCCCGGCCACGACGCCGCGCACCGGGATCCCGGGATACGTGCGCGCGAGCAGTGCGAGTGAGAGTGAGTCGAGGTCTATGTCGAGATCGAGCCGCGGCTCCGACTCGAGGGTGAGCTGAAGGTGCGCCATTCCCGCGGTGGCGAGGTCCGGATCACCCAGGTGCATCACACGACCGTTGAAGTCGGGGCGCCGCCACGGCCCCTCCAGCCGGCCGTCGAGGCGGAGCCGGCCGTTCCAGTCCAGGGTCGGCACGTACCGGCGAATCGTGGCGAACGGCACGGTCGCCGGTCGCAGCGTCAGGCCCCGGAACTCGAGGCCGGCCCGTCCGCCGAAGGCGACCCGCCCGCGGACCGCGAGGTAGCTCACGACCCCGCCGGCCTCGGCATCGCTCCAGCGAACGTCCCCGTCGAGCGCCAGGTCCCGGACGCTCCCGCCGGCGGTTACCCGGCCGCGCAACTCGCCGCGGGCCGGCAGCGTGTCGAGCCAGGGCGCGAGCAGCGCCAGGTCCAGCGGCTCCGCCTCTAGCCTCGCGTCGCGCAGCACGATGCCACCGTCCGGGCCCACCGTCAGCCCCACGCTCCCGCGCACCACGCTGCGGCCGCTGCGCAGCTCGGCCCGGCGGATGTCCACGCGGGCACTGCCGTCGCCCGGAAGCCGGAGGGAGAGGTCCACGCGGCCACCGCCATCGCGGGGCAGGCGCCGCACCAGGCCCGCGAGGTCCGCGAAGGCGAGGCGCGGCGCGTTCGCCGCGAGGTCCAGCGCCACGTGCGGCCCGCCCCAGCGCACCTGCCCCCGCGCCGCGGCTACCGTGCGCGGCAGCGCGACGCGCTCCAGGGCGAAGCGGACGCTGTCCCCGTTCAGCGCGACCTCGCCGGCGAGACCGCGCACCTCGACGGCCGGATTCCCGAGTCGAGCCGCGAGCGAGCGGATGCCGACCGCCACGCCGCCCGAGTCGGGATGCGAGGCGAGCAGCCGGGAGAGGACCGCATTGAGGCCCGTAACCGTGCGCTCGACGACGTCCCGGCCGCTGGGCCGCTCTCGCACGATCACCGCGCCATCGGCGACCGTCACGTCACGCAGGTCCACGAGCGGCCGCCGCCCCGGGAGACCGCTGTCCGGCCGGCCGAGCCGGAAC
>CAYLJK010000492.1:0-1644 GCA_964383975.1 uncultured Gemmatimonadales bacterium
GCGAAGATCGCCTCGACGAACACGACGCCGGAAAAGAGGGCGGGGAGCTGGAGCCCCGCGAGCGTGATGACGGGCAGGAGCGCATTGCGCAGCGCGTGATGGAGCAGCACGCGCGTCTCGCCGAGACCGCGCGCGCGCGCCGCGCGCACGGCGGGTTGCCGGAGGGCTGCGAGCGTGGACGCGCGGACGAACCGCGCCGCCCCGGCGGCGCCGATCGCCGCCAGCGTCGCGACCGGGAGGACGAGGTGCCGCAGGCGGTCCGCGAGGCGCGCGCCGGGCGGGAGGAACTCGGCGCTCAGGCCCGCGGCGCCGAGCGCGGGGAGGCGCAGGGCCTCCGGCCATCCCCACAGCGCCGTTCCGTAGGAGCAGAACAGCACGAGTCCGAGCGCCAGCACGTAGGCGGGCACGGCCTGCACGACCGTCGTCACGGCCGTGATGCCGACGTCGAGCCGGCCCCGCGCCCGCGAGGCCTGCACCAGGCCGAGAGCGATGCCGATGCCCCACGTCAGCAGGAGCGAGAGCCCGGTGAGGAGCACCGTGGGGCCGAGGGCCCCCGCGAGCACCGCGGCGACGGGGCGGTGCTGCGCGATGCTCGTGCCCCAGTCGCCCGCGGCGAACCGCAGCAGCCAGTCCGCGTACTGCACGGCGAGCGGGCGGTCCAGCCCCAACCGCGCCCGCATCGCCGCGACCGCCTCTGGCGCCGCGTCGGGGCCGAGGTAGAGCCGCACGGGATCGCCCGGGGCCAGGTGCAGGCCAGCGAACGTGACCGTGAGGACCAGGAGCAGGGTGGGGAGGACCCCGGCGAGCCTGTGGGCGGCGGCGCGGAGCATCGCCGGCAATCTCGCGCCGCGGACCGCGGTTCAGCTAGTTTCGCAGCCGTGCGCGCGTCCCAGGCGTGGCTCCTCGCGGCGCTCGCTGGCTGCGGTCCGTCCCGGCCGGCCGGCACCGTGGTGTACGCGTCGGGTGCCGACCTCCAGTCCATCAACCCGCTCGTCACGACGCATCCCCTCGCGCGCCAGGTCCAGCGCTACGCGCTCTTCACGACGCTGGTGCGCTACGACTCGGCGCTGGCGCCGCGGCCCTACCTCGCGCTCGGCTGGCGATGGAGCGACGACCGCCGCACGGTGACGTTCACGCTGCACCCGGGCGTGCGCTGGCATGACGGCACGCCGACCACCAGCGGGGACGTGGCCTTCACGCTGGACGCGGCGCGCGACCCGGCGACGGGTTACCCGCGCGCCCGGGACCTGCACTGCCTCGACGCGGTGCGCGCCCCGGACGAGCGCACGGTCGTCCTGGCGTTCTGCGCGCCGCTGGCCCGCCTTCCCGACGTGCTCGCCGACCTCGCCATCCTCCCCGCCCACCTCCTGGACACGGTGCCGCGCGGGGCGCTGGCCCGCGCGGCGTTCAACGCCCGCCCCGTCGGCAACGGTCCGTTCCGCTTCGTGGCGCACGAGCCGGACCGGCGCTGGGTCTTCGAGGCCGATACGGCCTTCCCCGCCGCCCTCGGCGGACCGCCGCGCATCGCCCGCCTCGTCATCGCCGTGGTGGACGAACCGACGACGAAGCTCGCCGGGCTCGTGAGCGGCGAGCTGGACGTGGCGGGGATCGCGCCCATGCACGCCGAGGTCGTGCGGCGCATCC
>CAYLJK010000493.1:0-1635 GCA_964383975.1 uncultured Gemmatimonadales bacterium
GGTCTTGAACGCGAAATCGTGCTCGTCAATGCCAGGGCGGAACTTGATCTCCTTCAGGTCGATCGAGCGCTGCTTCTTCTTGGCCGCGCGGGCCGCCTTGGCCTGCTCGAACTTGAACTTCCCGAAATCCATGATGCGGCACACCGGCGGGCGCGCCAGCGGCGCCACCTCCACCAGGTCCAGGCCGCGCGCCTCGGCCGCGGCGATCGCCTCGTCCACCGCCATGATCCCGAGCTGCTCACCGTCCGGCGCGATCACCCGAACCGGACTGAAGCGGATCATGCGGTTCACCCGCAAACGGTCCTTGTTGACTCCTGGTTGCTGCGGCGGTTGAAAGACCACCCACGGCCCTCCCTGAGGGGGATAAACGAGCGCGGACTCCGCTGAGTCTCCGGAGTCCGCGAAATGCGACCACCCCGCCGTGGCGGGGCGCTTCACTTCACTGGACCCTGACGCCGCCTGAACGGGGCCGGAGGGTGAGGAGCCGCGCGGCTCCTACTTGCTTGTCGGGCGGGAAGTTAGCGGTGGGACGGAGGGAGAACAAGGGGTGCGGCGTTCCCTTTCGTGACAAGGCGGATGACGTCCGGTCTTCAAATCACGGAAGGCGCGCGGAGCCACGCAGCCGGCGCCGCACCAACGCCTGCCGCTCGCGTCGTCGCCCTATCGTTCGCGCCTGCACGCCCTAGTCCGAGTTCCCAACCCCTACGCCGGGGCCACCGGGTCGAGCAGCTCGCTGGTCCACCCTTTCTTCGCGTCGGGCATCACGGTGCCGCGGGCGACCGCCGGATCGTGCTCGAAGACGAGGGTCCACGCCTCGTCGGCCGCGCGCCGCAGGAGCTGCTTCTTGGTCTCGAGGGTGACGAGCGGCTCGAGGTCGTAGCCCATTATCCACGGCGCGGGGAGGTGGGCAGCGGTTGGCACGAGGTCGCCCAGGAAACAGGCCGTCTGCCCTGCGCTGGTCACCAACACCGACTGGTGGAACGGCACGTGGCCCGGCGTCGGCAGGAGCCGGATGCCCGGGAGGAGAACCGTCTCCCCTTCCACCAGGCGCACGAGGCCCGCGGCCACCGTAGGGGCGAAGTTCGGCGCGATGTAGCTGGCGCGGATGCGCTCGTTCGGCGAGGCGGCGAAGTCGAGCTCCCCCCTCTGGATGACGTACGTCGCCCCGGGGAACGCCGGCACCACGGCGCCGTCCTCCCGCCGCACCGTGTTGCCGCCGGCGTGGTCGAAGTGCAGGTGCGTGCTCACGACCCACCGCACGTCCGCAGGGTCGTGGCCGGCGGCCCGGATCGCGTCCTCCAGCTGCGTGGGGCGGCCGGCGTTCTCGATGCCGTAGATGTCGTGGAACTTCGCGTCGTCCTTGTTGCCGGCGCCGGTGTCCACGAGCACGAGGCCGTCGGGGTGCTCGACCAGGAGGCAGCGCAGCGCGAGCGGGATGCGGTTGCGCTCGTCGGGGGCGATGCGGCGCTCCCAGAGGGGCTTCGGGACGACGCCGAACATCGCGCCGCCATCGAGGCGCTGGCGGCCGGCCTCGAGCGTCCAGCAGGCGAGGTCGCCGATGCGGAAGCGGGTCGCGAGCATCACCGTCCGAGCGGGTCCAGGTCCTGCCAGGCGGCGGCGCCCCGCTCCGCCGCG
>CAYLJK010000494.1:0-1629 GCA_964383975.1 uncultured Gemmatimonadales bacterium
ACCACCGCCAGCGCTCCGGCGAACCGGTAATACACGAGCATGATGCCGACCACGAGGACGGCGCCGAGCACGCCCGCCATCACGCCCTTGCTGATCGAGTCTTTCCCGAGGCTGGGTCCGACGGTGCGCTCCTCGACCACCTGGAGCGGCGCCGGGAGCGACCCGGCCTTGAGCACCAGCGCAAGGTCCTGCGCCTCCTGGAGGCTCGCCGAGCCCATCTCGATCTGGCCCCGCGAGCCGATTTGGGAGCGGATGACCGGCGCGCTGTACACGCGGCCGTCGAGCACGATCGCCATGTTGTCGCCGACGGGGCGGCCGGTCTCCCGCTCGAAGATGCGGCCTCCGCGCCGGGAGAGCTGGAAGTCCACCACGGCCTGGTTGTACATCGGGTCGAGCCGCGCCGTCGCGTCGGTGAGGTACTCGCCGGTCATGATACTGCGCTGCTGGAGCGCGTACAGCGGACGGTAGGCGCGCGCGCCGCGCGAGGACACCTCGGCCCCCCAGCGGATCACCAGGCCCCGCGGGAGCAGTCGCGCCGCCGCTGGATGGCGGAGCATCGCGTCCACGATGGCGACCTTCTCCTCCGGCACCACGTACTCGCCGGGGAGCGAGCCCTGGAAGAGGAGCGGCGACAGTGGGCCCGTCAGAGCGCCGAGCGTGTCGGTCGCGGCGCTGTCCTGCCGCGCCGCCCCGGCGTCCCCCCGAGCAGCTCCGGCACCGCCGCCGCCGGGGCCGGCGCGGCGGGCCCCCCGGTGCTGTCCGCGACCTGCCGCCCGATCCCGGCCTCCGTCACCCCCGCCGCCGTCAGCGCCCGGTCCACGGCCGGGAGCGCCTGGCGGAACAGGCCGTCCTTATCCGTCATCTGGAACTCGAGGAACGCCGAGCGCTGCACGATCTCCTTGGCGCGCGCGGGGTCGTCGATGCCCGCCAGCTCCACCACGATCCGGTTCGAACCCTGCTTCTGCACCAGCGGCTCGGCGACGCCGAACTCGTCGATGCGCGTGCGAATGACCGTGAGGGCGCGGTCAATGGCGTCGGCCTTGTTGGCCACCGCGCCGCGGCTCTCGTCCAGCTCCAGTCCGAGGTGGATGCCGCCACGCAGGTCGAGGCCGCGCTTCAGGTTCAGCTCGCGGACGACCGTGTCGCGCATGGCGCCGTCCGGGCCCTGGACGCGGGTCGTGACCTTCCGCGGGAACAAGGCCCAGGCGGACAGCACGACCAGCAGACCGATGACGACGAGACGTGTCTTGATGCTTTCGAACATGTTGGGATGCCTGAAGTTGGCAAACGTTAGAAGGTAACCGGGGCGACCGGAGTCCTCAACGCGACGATCGCGGCTTCTCGGTCCTGCGCCAGTTGCCGGCGCAACGCCTCCGCGGAACCGAAGCGAACCGTGTCGCGCAGCCGCGCGACGAAATCCACCACGACGGTCTCCCCATACAGGTCCCCGTCGAAGTCGAGGAGGTGCGCCTCCAGGGCGCGCGACGCGTCGCCGAACGTGGGCCGCGGGCCGAGGTTCGCCATCGCCCCCCGCACGCCGCCCCGCCACGCGACGCGGCAGGCGTACACCCCGACGGCCGGGAGCAGCTACCGCGGGCTCGGCGGCGCGACGATGATCGTCGGCACGCC
>CAYLJK010000495.1:0-1628 GCA_964383975.1 uncultured Gemmatimonadales bacterium
GACGCACCGCGGTGTTGACATCGGCGGCGACCGGCCGGATGGCCCCGCTTCCCGCGTCGAGGGACACGGCGGCCATGCCGATCAGCCGCGCGGCGACGGCATGGGCCGCAGCGATCTCCGGCTTGTCGGCCGGGAGCGGCCGCGTCTGGCTGACCGATTCCGCGGCGGTGACCTTGCCGCCGTCAATGAGCAGGTACCCCGTGGAGATGGCCGGCCCGCGGTGACGCAGGAAGAACGGCACGCTGCGCACGTGCTCCTCGATGAGGTACTGCGCGTTGCGGCCGGAGACGAGCGAGAGCAGCAGCACGGCGTCCACCTGGGGGACCAGCTGGCCCGCCGAGCCCGGGAAGAGCAGCAGCGGGAGGTGCGCCGCCTCCTTCATCGCCGCCGCGACCTCGGCGGTGCGCGCCGCGCCGTCGAACGACGTGCCGATGAGGAGGCCCGCCGCCCCATCCCGCTCGGCGGCTCCCGCGACGCGCGCCGCCTCCTCCGCGCCGGTGCGCTCGGGGTCCACCAGAACCAGCAGCCCGGGGCCCCGGGCGGTGAGTCGGCGCAGCACCTCGCTCACGCCGCCGCCTCCAGCAGCCGGCACACCAGCGGCTCCACCGGCACGTCCTCCTCCGCGGCCGCCTCGAAGGCATAGGTCACGAACGCGTCGGCGGCGAGGAGGTACAGCGCGAGACCCGGCGCCTGCGGGTCCCCGCTCCCGGTGACGCGGGCCAGCATCTCCAGGCCAAGAAGGGCCATGGCGTCGGCCATTGTGCCGCACCCGGCGAGCCGGTCCGGAGCGCACTCCGCGACCGCCCGCCGCACCGGGTCGTCCAGCTCCCGCGGACGCCGGGGCGCGCGCGCCGCGAGCCAGGCGGCCACGTCCTCGCGCGTCATCCCGCGCCCCGCAGCGCCGCGCGCACGATCTCCGGCGCCTGGCGCTCCACGTCGCCGAGGGAGGCGGCCCCGCCCGCGCCGGCCGAGGCGAAGTGCGGCCGCCCGCCGCCCCGGCCGCCCGTGAGCGCCGCCAGGCGGTTCACCAGGTCGGGGGCGGTGACGCCGCGGCCGACGAGATCGTCCGTCACGCCCACATGGATCCCGGGCCGCTCGCCGCCGGCGATGACCACCAGCACGCCGCTCTTCGTCCGCGCGCGGAAGGCGTCCACCATCGCGCCGATCTCGTTGCGGTCTCCGCTCGCCGTCGTGGCCACGCTGATGCTGGCGCCGCCCTCCTCGACGGTGCGCGCGCCCGCCTGCGCGCCGCCGCCCCGGATCAGCTCCTCGACCCGCTTCTCGAGCTTCTTCCGCTCCTCGACCAGCGCCTCGACCTTCCGCACCAGGTGCTCCGGCGCGCTGCCCGCGCGCTCCGCGGCGGCCTCCAGCAGCCGCAGCTGACCAGCGAACCACCCGAAGGCGCCCCCGCCCGTCAGTGCCTCGACGCGCCGCACGCCGGCGCCGATCCCCGTCTCGTGCACGAAGCGGAGCAGCCCGATCTGGCCGGTGGAGCGCACGTGCGTGCCGCCGCACAGCTCGACCGACACCTCCGGCACGGTGATCACGCGCACCACGTCGCCGTACTTCTCGCCGAACAGCGCCATCGCTCCGAGCGCGAGCGCGTCGGCGTACCCCATCTCCTCCGA
>CAYLJK010000496.1:0-1625 GCA_964383975.1 uncultured Gemmatimonadales bacterium
ACGGGCCGCCGCTTGGTCAAGGAACCCGGGGCGTCCGCCGCCCCACGGTGACGAGGACGACGCCGTGCCGCGGGACGGTGGCGGTGAAGCGGTCCCGGTGCGTGCCGCGGTCGGCGCGGGCCCAGAGGTCCCGCACCGGCTGCGGGCCGCGCAGGGCGATGGAGGCCCAGTCCGCGGTGATCGCGGCGTCCTGCTCCGTGCGGTTCACGAGCGCCACGGCGCGCGCGCCGTCGCCGAGCGGCTTCATCCACACCTGGAGCAGCGGCCGCGGCTGCGCGACCATCCAGCCCTGGGCCCCGAGCGTGTCCTGGTCCACGGCGATGACCTCGGGGTTGGTGAGGATGGCACGGGTCTCCTCGCTCATCGCGCGCAGATCGTTCCCCGCGATGAGCGGCGCCGCCATGATCGCCCACAGCGCCATGTGGACCCGGTACTCGTCGGCGCTCATCCCGCCGTTGCCCACCTCGAGCATGTCCGGGTCGTTCCACGCGCCGGGGCGCGCGTACGGCGCGAGCGCCTGGTTGAGGTCCGCGATTCGGACCATGCTCGACCACCGGTCGCTGATGTCGCCGGTGGTGCGCCACAGGTGGCCGGTCGTGTCCCCCCACTCCCAGGGGCGGTTGCTCCCCCACTCGCAGATCGAGAGGACGATCGGCCGGCCGGCGCGGCGGATGGCGTCCCGCACGACGGCGTAGCGCTCGCGCGCGTTGAGCCCCTCGCTGTGGCACCAGTCCACCTTGACGTAGTCCACGCCCCACTCGGCGTAGGTGCGCATGTCCACGTCCTCGAAGCCGTAGCTCCCGGGGCGGCCCTCGCAGGTGCGCCGGCCCGCGTCGGTGTAGAGTCCGAACCGCAGCCCGCGCGCGTGCACGTAGTCGGCCAGCGCCCGCATCCCGGATGGGAAGCGCTGCGGGTCGGGGACGATGCGGCCGGTCGCGCTGTCGCGGGCGACCTGCCAGCAGTCGTCGATGACGACGTAGCGGTAGCCGACCTCGCGCATGCCGCTCGCCACCATGGCGTCGGCGATGCCGCGGACCAGCTCCTCGCTCACGTTGCAGGCGAACCGGTTCCAGGAGTTCCACCCCATCGGCGGGGTGCGGGCAAGGCCGTCGTCGAGTACCGGCGCGGGCCGCGCCGCGGTGAGCGCCGCGAACGCCGCCGCCACGGCGGCCGCGCGGAGCGCGAGGGACGGACGCATGGTGCCGCCCATGGTCACCCGCGGGCCGCGACGCCTCCGGTGACCGGCAGCCCGTAGAGGGGGAACGCCGCGGCCAACTCGAGGACGTCGGCGCGCACCCGCTCCAGCGCGTCCGCGTCCGCGCGGCCCGCGATGGCGCGGTGGATCAGCTCGCCGATGACGCGCATCTCCGCCTCGGCCATCCCTCGCGTCGTGAGGGCCGGCGTGCCGATGCGGATGCCGCTGGTGACGAACGGCGACTGCGGGTCGCCCGGCACGGTGTTCTTGTTCACCGTGATCCCGGCCTTCCCGAGCGCCGCCTCGACCTCTTTGCCCGTGAGCCGCTGGCGGCGCAGGTCCACCAGCATGAGGTGCGTGTCCGTGCCGCCGGCCACGAGGTCGTAGCCGTGCTCCATCAGCGCCGCCCCGAGCGCCCGCGCGTTGGCGA
>CAYLJK010000497.1:0-1617 GCA_964383975.1 uncultured Gemmatimonadales bacterium
GCGCCCTTGAGCCAGAGGCGGAACGCCTGCCAGTAGATGCCGGCGACGACCGTCGCGGTCATCCAGGGGTGCCGGGCGAGCGCCGCCGCCAGCGCCCGTCCGGTGAGCGGCTCGCGCCGCAGCACGAGCGTGGCGTCGAACACCTGTTCGCCCCGCGCCAGGTTCCTCATATGCACGGTCAGCCGGCGGCCGGGCAGCGAAAACCGCCAGTCGTAGGCCATGTCCATGGGCATGAACGGCGAGACGTGAAAGGTCTTCGCCAAACGGAACCGTCGCTCCTGCGCGTCGCCCGGCTGCGCCGGGAGGACGTACGCGTGCCGCTCGCCCCAGGGCGTGTTCGTGATCTCGGCGACGATCGTCTCGACCCTGATGCCGGCGGCGTCGAAACAGTAGTAGAAGCTCACCGGGTTCTGGACGTACCCGAAGTAGCGCAGGTGCGTCAGCAGGCGGATGGGGCCGCTTGGGCGCGTGCCGGTGCGCGTGGCCACCAGGTCGCGGACGGCGCGATCGAGCGGCACGGCCGGGTCTCCGAGGTAGTCGGCTCGCCGGAACCAGGCGAGTGCCGGGCGGCGGACGGACCACAGCCAGCGGCCTGCGAACACACGCGGCAGCTCGTCGAGATCGAGGTAGAGCATGAAGAGGCGGTAGCGGAACTCGTGCGACACGGGCGAGCGGCGTCGGTGGCGGATGGCGCCGCGATAGATGCAGCTGTTCATCGGGCGGCCAGCGCGCCGGCGGGGGTATCCGCTGCCGCCGCAATCTCGCTCACGACCGTGAGGGCGCTCACCACACCGGCTTCGTGAAAGCCATTGCCCCAGTAGGCGCCGCAGTAGTGCGTGCGGTTCGGGCCGCTCACCGCGGCGCGGCGCGCGCGCGCCGTCGTGCCCGTCGCCGTGACAACCGGGTGATGGTAGCGGACGCGGCCCAGCACACGGGCAGGGTCGATCGCGTCGGCGCCGTTGAGCGTGACGCAGAACGTCTCCGGCGCGTCGAGCGACTGCAGGATGTTCATGTTGTACGTGACCACGGCGGGCGCGGCCGGGTCGTCGCTCACGCGGTAGTTCCACGCGCCCCACGCGGCGCGAGCGCGCGGCAGGACCGACACGTCGGTATGCAGCACGACGTCGTTCGCTTGATAGGGCAGCGCGCCCAGCACCTCGCGTTCGGCCGGCGTTGCGTCGGCCAGGACGGCCAACGCCTGGTCGCTGTGGCACGCGAACACCACGCGGTCGAACCGCTCCCCGTCCACGTCGACCGCCTCGGGAGACCGGGCCACCCGCCGCACCGGGTGGGACAGGCGGATCCGGTCGCGGAACGGCGCGGCCAGCGCCTCCGTATAGCGCGCCGAGCCCCCGCGGACCACCCGCCACTCCGGCCGGTCGTCAATCGTGAGCATGCCGTGGTTCTCGAAAAAGTCGACGAAGAACGCGGCCGGCATCTCGAGCACCCGGGCCGCAGGGATGGACCACAACGCAGAACCCATGGGGAGCAAGTACCACTCGCGGAACGCACGGGAATAGCCACCCCAGGCAAGCAGGTCGGCGAGACTCGCGCCGGCGGGGGCGGCCCGAACCGCCCCGGACACGCCGTGATTGAACCGCAGGATGTCGGCCAGCA
>CAYLJK010000498.1:0-1610 GCA_964383975.1 uncultured Gemmatimonadales bacterium
CGCCGCCGCGGCACGGGCCAGGACATGCGCGGCGCGCACACCGCTGCGCCACACCTCGACCGCGCAGCCGCGCCGCGCGAACTCGTCCACCAGGTTGAAGGTGAACGAGTCGCGGTTGTCCACGAACACGACGCCAGGGAGGCCGTCAGGCATGGGCCGCCTCCGCCGCCGCGATGGCGTCCAGAACGGCGCCGGCCTTGCGGCGGGTCTCGTCGGCCTCGCGCGCCGGGTCCGACGCGGCGACGATTCCCGCCCCGGCCCGCACCGCCGCCACCCCGCCCCGCACCACCGCCGAACGGATGACGATCGCGGTGTCCATGTCCCCGGCGTGCGTGACGTAGCCGACCGCGCCGCCGTAGGGCCCGCGAGCGTCGCGCTCGGCGAGCCGCAGCAGCTCGGCGGCCCGCAGCTTCGGCGCGCCGGTGACGGTCCCCATGTTCATCACCGCCGCGTACACGTGCAGCGCGTCGAGCCCCTCGGCCAACTCCCCCGTCACCTCGGAGACGAGGTGCATCACGTGGGAGAAACGGTCCACGTCGAGCAGCCGGGCCACCCGCCGCGTCCCCGCGCGGCTGACCCGCGCCACGTCGTTGCGCGCCAGGTCCACCAGCATCAGGTGCTCAGCGAGTTCCTTCGCGTCGGTGCGCAGTGCGGTCTCGAGCCGGGCCTCCAGCTCCGCATCGGCGGCGCCGTCCGGGGTGCGGCCGCGCGGCGCCGTCCCCGCGATGGGGCGCAGCGTCACGCGCCGCGTGCGCGCCTCCACGCGCACGCACGTCTCGGGCGAGGCACCGAACAGCGTGCCGGCGCCCGCCCGCAGGAAGAACATGTACGGGCTGGGGTTCGACGCGCGGAGCGCGGCGTAGGCGCCGAGCGCGTCCCGGCAGGGGGCGCGAAAGGTGCGCGACGGCACCGCCTGGTAGATCTCGCCGGCCGCGATGTGCTGCTGGAGCCCGGCCACCAGCTCGACGAACTCCGCGTCGGAAAGGTTCGCGGCGGCGGACGCGCCGTCACAGCGTGCAGGAGCGCCGGCCGAGCCGAGCGGTGGCGCGGCCCGGACCGCGCGGGTCAACGCCTCGACGGCGCGCACGGCGTCGTGGTAGTTGACGCCCGGCTCGCCCCCGCCGAACACCCCGGCGAGCACCGTCGTCCCTCGGCGCACGTGGTCCACGACGATGGTTCGGTCGGGGACCCAGCACTCGAAGGCCGGCCAGTCCAGCGCATCCGCCCGCGCGGGCGGAAGGTCCTCGAACAGGTCCAGGAGGTCGTACGCGAGGACGCCCGCGCAGATGTGCGCGTAGGGCGCCGGCTCCGAGACCAGCCGCGGACCGGTGGCGGCCAGGCGCACGACATCCAGCGGCGACGGTGCGCGGACCCGCTCGGCGTCGGGCAACTCGCCGAGCGCGAGCCGGGGGAAGCGTACCGTGAACGCGGCGCCGTCGCGGCGCGGGGCGCGGTCCCGGAGCCGCTCCAGCATCCACGGCAGCAGCGCGCGACCGTTCGCCGAGAGCGCCTGCACCGCGACCTCCCCGCCGCGGCAGGTGAGGCGCAGCGCCGCGCCGACGACGAGGACGGCGCGCTCGCCCTGCGCGGTGGCGCTGTCGGCGGACTAG
>CAYLJK010000499.1:0-1603 GCA_964383975.1 uncultured Gemmatimonadales bacterium
CGAGGGGGTACCACGCCAGGACGCGCCGGCCGGCGGGCGCGGGGGGTTCTTCCCCACGGGCATCGGCTGGTACCGCAAGGCGTTCCGGCTCCCGGCCGGCGCGCGCGGGCAGCGGGCGTGGCTGGAGTTCGACGGCGTCCACATGAACAGCGACGTCTGGGTCAACGGCACCCACGTCGGCCGGCGGCCCTACGGCTACGTGAGCTTCGCGTACGACATCACGCCGCACCTCGTGCCCGGGGTGAACGTCGTGGCGGTGCGGGTGGACAACGCGCGGCAGCCCAACTCGCGCTGGTACACCGGGAGCGGCATCTACCGCCACGTCCGGCTCACGCTCGCGGATCCGCTGCACGTAGGGCACTGGGGCACGTACATCACGACGCCGCTGGTGGACAGCGCCGGCGCGGACGTCGTCGCCCGCACGCGCATCGAGAACGACCATCCCGGGGCGCGGAGCGGCGTGCTCCGATCGGTGGTGGTGGACCCCGCGGGCCGCGAGGTCGCCCGCGCGGAGACGCCCTTCAGGCTCGCCGCCGGGGCGCGGCAGGAGCTGGAGCAGCGCCTGCGCGTTGCGGCTCCCCGCCTCTGGTCGGTCGAGACCCCGCACCTCTACGTGCTTCGCTCCGAGGTGCTCAGCGGCCCGGGCGCGGCCGACGCGATGACCACGACCTTCGGCATTCGCACCATCGCGTTCGACGCCGACCGCGGCTTCCTCCTCAACGGCCGGCGGCTGAAGCTGCTCGGCGTCAACCTCCACCACGAGGCCGGCGGCCTCGGCGCGGCGGTACCGGAACGGGTCTGGGAGCGGCGGCTGGAGCGGCTGCGGGAGATGGGGGTGAACGCCATTCGCACCGCGCACAACCCGCCGGCGCCGGAGTTCCTCGACCTGTGCGACCGGATGGGCTTCCTGGTGATGGCCGAGGCGTTCGACGAGTGGACAATGGGGAAGGTGCCGGAGGGCTACCACAGGTACTTCGCCGAGTGGCACGAACGGGACGTGACGGACTTCGTGCGCCGCGACCGCAACCACCCGTCCATCGTCCTCTGGAGCGCGGGGAACGAGATCGGCGAGCAGGCGACGCCGGGCGGCGTGGAGGTGCTGCGCCGGCTGCTCGCGGTCTTCCACCGTGAGGACCCGACGCGGCCCGTCACGACGGGCAACGACCAGATCCACGCGGACGGGACGCCGGCGACGGAGGCGTTCCTGCGCGCGCTGGACGTGGTGGGCTACAACTACCTCGACCGCTGGCACGAGCGGCGCGAGATCTTCGCGGAGCAGGACCGGCACGCCCACCCGGAGTGGCGGATGGTGGGCACCGAGAGCGGCTCGATCTTCCAGTCGTTCGACGAGCGACCCTCGCTGGGCGACGATCCGTCGGTCGTCCGGCCGAACTACACCTCCGGCATGCTCCAGGCCGAGCGCCGCTGGAAGTGGATCGCGACCCGCGACTGGTTCTCGGGCGACTTCATATGGACCGGGCTCGACTACCTCGGCGAGGCGTTCTGGCCCTTCAAGGGGTTCGCCTCCGGGGCGCTGGACCTCACCGGCCACCCGAAGGACGCGTTCTGGTTCTGGCAGAGCCAGTGGACGACGCGGCCGGTG
>CAYLJK010000500.1:0-1602 GCA_964383975.1 uncultured Gemmatimonadales bacterium
TGCGGCATCGGACTGCCCGACGACGGCCTGCACGCCCCGAACGAGAAGCTGACGCTCAGCCAGTTCTGGAAGGGGGCGGTGCTGTTCGGCCGGTTCTTCGAGCTGATGGGGGAGCGCAAGGCGTAGTCAGCGCGTCGGCCCCCGCCGCATGCGCGCGGGATCCGGACGGCCGTAGCGTTCCTCGGCCCACGGGTCCCCGCGCATGTGATAGCCGTTCTGCTCCCAGAAGCCCGGCCAGTCTCCTTCCATCAGCTCCAGGCCGGTCACCCACTTCGCCGACTTCCAGAAGTAGAGATGCGGGACCACCAGGCGCACTGGCCCGCCGTGCTCCGCCGAGAGCGGCTGCCCGTCGTGATGGGTCGCCAGGAGATTGTCCGCGCGGTCGAGGTCCGCGAGCGGGAGATTGGTGGTGTAGTCCGGCGCGGCGTGGACGAGCACATGGGTGACGGTCGGCCGCACCCCGGCCAGGCGCAGCACCTCTTGCACCGGTACACCGCTGAAGGTGTTGTCGAAGCGTGACCACGTGGTGACGCAGTGGATGTCGCACGTCACGTCCCGCCGAGGCAGGGCGGTGAACGCCGCCCAGTCGAGTCGCAGGTCGTGCTCCACCTCGCCCCAGACGCGCAGCGCCCACGTGTCCTGGTCCACGCGCGGCACGTGGCCGTAGTGGAGCACGGGCCACTTCGTGGTCAGGATCTGGCCGGGCGGCAGGCGCGGGGGCATGGGGGATAATACCTGTGGCCGGGAATCGGGAATAGGGAATAGGCCATAGGCAATGGTCTTGCCGTCTCTTCTCTCCTCTCTCCCCTCTCCCCACAGCCTGGTCATATTCCCCCGACGATGCCTCCCCGTCCGCCTCCGCCTCCGCGGGTCCTTCTGGTCCTCTGCGCTGCTGCGGCGGCCGGGCTGGCGTGGGGGGCGGTCCAACTGGACCAATTGGTGCGCGCGGAGATCGGGCCGCGGCTCACCGAGCCATGGGCGGCGCTGAGCGGCGGGGCGGCGGTCATCGCCGCCGGCGTGGTCGCCCACGCGGCCGTCAGCATCGTCCGGGTGTCCGGCCTTCTCCGGGGGCTCGGGCTTGCGTCACTGGTCGTCGCCTGCCTCTGGCTTCCCACGGCCCTCGGCGCCGCGGTGCTGCCCGAATCGGGCGGGCCTATCGCCGCGCTGTACGCGCGCCTCGGCGAGCCGCAGGCAGGCCGCTGGACGGCGGCGGTCCTCGCCCTGGTCCTCCAGGTGCTGGTGAGTGCGCCGCTCAGCGCGCGCGCCGTCGCCGTCGGGCGTGTATGGATGCGCGCGGACGCACCGGAGTTCCGGCGCCGGCTCGTGCGGGTGGTGGCCGGGTGGCCGGCGGTCGCCGCGGCTGTGGTGCTGGCGTTCCATTGGGGTTGGACCCCGTGGTTCGCCTGGTGGCCGGTGGCGGTGATGGCGGCGCTGCTGGTGCGGGTGCGCTAGGGCGGAGACGGGGCGCGGTGTCCCGCGGCGATCGAGCGCCCAAGCGTGCACTCGGCCGTCCGCGCACCCGTGAAACGCGCACCGCATCGGCGGACCGCGGCTCCGGTCAGGGCGGGGCAGCCGGCATCCGCGCGCCGATCGTGCGGCTCA
>CAYLJK010000501.1:0-1598 GCA_964383975.1 uncultured Gemmatimonadales bacterium
CTGCATCGTCACGATGTTCGCCGAGGCGTCCTTCTCCAGGTACACCCGGCGGTCTTGCGTCTGGTTGGCGTAGCTGGCCGAGACGGTGACGGCGTCCACGTCCCGCAGGAGCCGGAACTCCAGCGTGACCGGCTCGCCGTAGCGCAGCACCGGGATGCGGACCTCGTACGGCTGCGAGATGATCGCGCCGCCGCCGGGGGAGTCGTCCTTCAGCGAGATGAAGACGTTCGGGACCTCCTCCGGGCGGAGCTGGCGCAGCAGCGTCGAGTCGATGATCTCCCCGAGCTTGGCCCCCTCCGCCCCCGACTGCTCGTTGCGCACCGTGAGCCGCACGTACTTGCGGCCGTCGGCGCGCTGGAACTTCACCGCGCGATCGATGACGACGTGAGGGGTCGCGAAGACGATGGCGAGCGCCGCCTGGAGGTAGTTGACCCTCGCGCCCTCCATCATGCTGCGGGCGCGCTCTAGCTCGGCCTCCGAAATCATGTTCTGGGCCCGCAGCGTCCGCGCCCGCTCGTACTCCCGCAGAGCCGCTTCGTAGTCCGCCTGCGCCCGGGCCATGCCGAGGAGGCGGTACTGGTCGTCGCGGGGGTTGTAGTTGCCGTAGTTCTGGGCGGCCGCGGGAACGGCGGCCAGGAGGGCACCGAGGCACAGGGGCACGCAGCGACCGAAAAGCCCCCGCCGCGCGCGCACCGCGCCTCCGCGCCGCCGCGCCCCCGTGCCCGCTGCCTTCACGCCGCCTCCACGTACTCGATGTAGAGCCTCTCCAGGTCGGCCACGGCCAGCTCCGCGCGGGTGAGGACGCGCACCAGCCTGCCGTCCTTCATGATGCCGACGCGGTCCGCCGCATCCTTGGCCCGGAAGATGTCGTGCGTGCTCATCAGGATGGCGCGCCCCTCTCCCCGTAGCTGGCCCAGCAGGGCCATGAACTCCGCGCCGGCCTTCGGGTCGAGGCCGCCGGTCGGCTCGTCGAGGAGGATATTGCGGGCGTCCTTCACAATGGCGATGGCGATGCCGAGCTTCTGGCGCATCCCCTTGGAGAAGGTGCGCAGCCGCTGGCCGAACGCCTTCCCCTGGAGGCCGACCCGTGCCAGCACCGCGTCGATGTCGGGGCGGGACATCGCCCGTCCGCCCAGCCTGGCGAAGAACTCGAGGTTCTGCCGGGCGGTGAAGTTCTCGTACAGCATCACGTTCTCGGCGACGAAGGCGAGGTGCCGCTTGGCTTCGAGCGGGTCCTGCGCGACCGCGACGCCGTTCACCAGCGCCCGCCCCTCCGTCGGCTCGATGAAGTCGAGGAACAGGTTGATCGTCGTCGTCTTCCCCGCCCCGTTCGCGCCCAGGAGGCAGAACAGCTCCCCGTCGGCCACGGTGAGGTCGAGGTGGTCGAGGGCGAGCAAACCGTCCTCGTAGCGTTTGGTGAGTCCGATGGCCTGGAGCATGGGGGCCCGCTGGTCGCGTCACGCTAAGGATGCGGCGCCACCGGGCTGGGTCGCACACACGAGGGCCGGCGCCCCGTGGGACGCCGGCCCTCCACGGGGACCGCGCGGCTAGAAGAGGATGCCGCCGGAGATGACGAACTGCTCGCCGCCGGAGAGCTC
>CAYLJK010000502.1:0-1593 GCA_964383975.1 uncultured Gemmatimonadales bacterium
GAAGTGCGTGTGGTACGAGGTGACCAGCGGCAGCCGCCGGGCGCGCGCGTAGTGGCGGCCGACGAGGCCGAGCGGCCCTTCGGTGACCTCGTGGACGAGCTGCGCGCGGAACCGGTCGAGCGACGCGCTGACGAGTCGGGCGGCGGGCCAGGCGAGGCGGATGGCGGGATACGGAGGGAACGCCATCGATGGGATCCGCACTTCGCCGGGGTCCTCCCGGTGCTGACCCGGGTACTCCGGCGCCACCACGACCGCGTCGTGCCGTGCAGCATCGAGTGCCTCGACCATCCGCCGGAGCACGGTGGAGACCCCGTTCACCTGTGGCACGTACGTGTCGGTCACGAGCGCGATGCGCACGGGGCCGAAGCTGGCGGCGGCGCGTCAACCGCCCATGACGCGGGTGTGACGGCCCCGTAACGGGGCCGTGTGCGTCAGGTCGCGCGGGCCGCCGGGAAGGTGAGGCGGATCGTGGTGCCGGCGCCCAGGGTGCTCAGCGCCTCGGCCCGGCCGCCGTGGGCGTCCATCAGGTGCTTCACGATGGCGAGCCCGAGGCCGGTGCCGCCCAACTCGCGCGAGCGCGCGGGGTCCACGCGGTAAAAGCGCTCGAAGATCCGGGAGAGGTGGTCGCTCGGGATGCCCGGGCCGGTGTCGCGGACCTCGATGCGGACCCCGTCCGGCGTACGCGCGGCGGTGACCTCGACGCGGCCGCCGGCCGGCGTGTAGCGGGCGGCGTTGTCGAGGACGTTCGCCAGCACCTGGCGCAGCGCCTCGGGGTCGGCGTGCACCGCAGCCGCCTCGGGCGCGACCGTCACGGTGAACGCCAGCGACTCCCCGTTCCCGCTCCCGTGGAGCGACCGCCATACCTCGCGCACCAGCGGCTCGACAAGCACCGGCTCCGGCGCCGGGACCCAGCCGCCAGACTCGATCCGGGACAGGTCGAGCAGGTCGTCAATGAGCCGCTGCATTCGCGTGGCGTTCGCGATCATCGCCGTGAGGAACCGCGCGCGCACCTCGGGCGGCGGGTCGTTCCTGGCGAGCGTCTCCGCGTAGCCGCGAAGCACGGTGAGCGGAGTCTTCAGCTCGTGGGAGACGTTCGCGACGAAGTCCCGGCGTACCACCTCCAGGCGCTTGAGCGCCGTCACGTCGTGCAGCACGATGACGCCGCCGCCCCGCGCCAGCGGCTGCGCCGAGAGGAGCACGATGCGCTGGCCGACCTCCACCTCGGCGGCGGCGACGCCCGTCCCGGCGAGGACCTGATCGACCGCGGCGCGCGCGGCCCGCGAGTGGAACAGCTCTCCCGCGGGCGGCGCGGCGTCGGCCGGCCCCAGGCCGAGAAGCGTCCGCGCGGCGGGGTTCAACGTGGTGACTGCGCCCTGCGTGTCACAAGCGATGACCCCCTCGGTCATGGCGCCGATGAGGGCGGCCATCTCGGAGCGCTCGCGCTCCAGGTCCGCGAGGCGCGCGCTCAGGTGCTCGTCCAGCGCCTGGAGCGCGCGGGCGAGGTCGCCCACCTCGCTGCGGCCGCGCACGTCGAGCCGCGGTCGCTCGCCGCGCGCGATCGCCTGCGCGGCGTCCCGCAGCCGCACCAGCGGC
>CAYLJK010000503.1:0-1589 GCA_964383975.1 uncultured Gemmatimonadales bacterium
TCGTCACGACGAATTCCGGCCGGCTGCTCGCGGTGGACCGCGAGCGCGGCACGGTCCGCTGGGAGCTGCCGCTTCCGCCGCACGCGTGGTCGTCGCCTGTCGTGGTGGACAGCACGCTTATCGTGGCCGACTGCGAGGGTGCGATCCGTGCCTGGGACGTGCGCGATCCCGAGCGGGTGCCGCCCGAGCGCTGGACGGTGCGCATCCCGGGCGGCCCGTGCATTGAGTCCACGCCGGCAGTCTGGAACGGCCGCCTCTACGTGGGGGCGCGCGACGGCTTCATCTACGCTATCGGCGACCGCTGATGGCGGACGTCTTCGCGGCGCTCGCGCGCGCGACGCCGCTCCTCATCCTCGGCATCGCCGTGCTGCTCGCCTTCCGCGCCGGCATCTGGAACATCGGCGCCGAGGGGCAGTTCTATGCCGGCGCCGTGATGGCGGCGTGGATCGGCACGCGGTGGGGGGTGCCCTCGCCGCTCGTGGCGATACTCGTGATCCCGGCCGGCGCGGCGGTCGGCGGCGCGGCGTGGGCGCTCATCCCGGCGTGGCTGCGCGCGCGCTTCGGCGTGCTCGAGGTCATCACCACCATCATGCTGAACTTTATCGCCGAGCACCTGGTCAGCTTCCTGGTCCACGGGCCGCTCCAGGAGCCGGGTCGCACCTACCCGCAGAGCGACCCGGTGGTGGCGGCGGCGCGGCTCGCGCCGCTGGTCGCGGGGACGCGCGTCACCTGGGCGTTGCCGCTGGCGGTGCTCCTCGCCGTGACCGTGTGGCTCATGCTCGGCCGTACGACGTGGGGGTTCGCGCTCCGCGCGACGGGGGCGAACCCGGTGGCGGCGCGCATCAGCGGCGGCATCCGCGTCGGGCGCGTGGCGCTGATCACGTTCCTCGTCTCCGGGGCGGTGGCGGGGCTCGCCGGTGCGGCGGAGGTGTGCGGTGTGACGTTCGCGCTGTACGAGCGGCTCTCCCCCGGCTTCGGCTACACGGCCATCGCGGTCGCGCTGCTGGCGCAGCTGCACCCGTTGTGGATGATCGGCAGCGCGCTCGTCTTCGGCGCCCTGGAGGCGGGGGCCGCGGTGCTCCAGCGCACGACAGGCGTGCCGTCGGTGACGGTGTACGCGGTGGAGGGCGCCATCCTCCTGCTGCTCCTCGTGCTGGAGCGGCGCGCGCGGGTGCGACGTGCCTGAGCCGTCCGCCCTGGGCGCCGCGACGGCGTTCCTCGAGGCGACGGTGCGGGTCGCGACGCCCCTGGCGCTGGCGGCGGTGGGGGAGGCGGTGACGGAGCGCAGCGGCGTCATCAACGTCGGTCTCGAGGGATGCATGCTCGTCGGTGCGCTCGGCGGCGCGCTGGGCGCACTCTGGCTTGGCGGGTCGTGGCCGGGAGCGCTGGCCGGTGCGGCGGCAGGGGTGCTGCTCGCCGGGATCTTCGCCGCAGTGGCCCTGGGCGTGCGCGCGGACCAGATCGTCGCGGGGACGGCGATCACGATCGGCGCGGTGGGTCTGACGGGCGCCGTGTACCGCGGCGCGTTCGGCGCGACCGGCGCGGCGCTGTCGCTCCCGACATTTGCGCCGGTCGCGATCCCGGGCCTG
>CAYLJK010000504.1:0-1586 GCA_964383975.1 uncultured Gemmatimonadales bacterium
GACCTGTTCAAGCGGCGCGTGGATTTGCCGACGGGCGGGCACCTCATCATCGAGCACACCGAGGCGCTGGTCTCGGTGGACGTGAACACGGGGCGCTACACCGGGAAGAAGGACCCCGAGAAAACGATCCTCCGGACCAACCTGGAGGCGGCGCGCGAGCTGGCGCGGCAGCTGCGGCTGCGTGACATCGGCGGCATCATCGTCGTGGACTTCATCGACATGGAGACCCGGTCCAACCGCGACAAGGTGCTCCAGGAGCTGCGCACGCACCTGGCGCGCGACCGGGCCCGGACCCGCGCGTTCGCGGTCTCGGACCTCGGACTCGTGGAGATGACGCGGCAGCGCGTGCGGCCGTCGCTGTTCCAGAGCCAGACGATGAGCTGCCCGACCTGCACGGGCACGGGCCGCGTGTTCCAGCCGGAGACGGTGGTGCGGCGGCTGGAGCGGTCGCTGAAGCGCGCCGCGGGGGAGAACCGCGATCGCCGCATGACAGTCCGCCTGCACCCGGAAGTGGCGCTCTACCTCCTCGAGGAGGAGCCGAACTTCCTGCGCACGCTGGCCAGGCAGACCGGCATCGACCTCGAGATCCGCGACGACCCGATGATGAAGCTGGACGAGCTGAAGCTGATGAGTCAGCCGGCGGGACGGGACGTCACGGGGAACTACGGGGTGGCGTTGGGGCGGCGGAGCTTTCCCACAGCCCCAGCAGGGTGCGCGCGGAGTGGCGGACCGCGACCGGCGCGCACGTCGCTTTCCAAGCGTCGAACCGCGGCCGGTCCACGGCGGCGAGACGTCCCGGGCTCCAGGCGAGGTCCCAGCGGCCCGGCTGCACCCGCGGCTCGGGCTCGGACGTGGCGAGGAACGGCACGTCCACGAGGAACGGGGCCAGAGCGGCCACCGGCGGGAAATCGGCCGGGAAGCCGGCGACGGTGTGCGCCGCGCCCGGCCGGCCGAGCAGGTAGTTCCATCCGCCCGTGCGCCCGAACCCCAGCACGGGCCGCGTGCGGGATGGGTCCAGGCTGTCCAGCCTGGTGCGGATCGCGGCGATGTCGCGGGCGGCGAACGCCGGCCAGTGCACGGTGCCGCGCGCCGTGGCGACCGCGGGGAAGGGACCGCGGCGCGTGAAGCGGCCCGCCGACTGGCCGTAGTACTCGTAGATCCCGACGAAGACGGCGACCGACAGCGCGGTCAGCACCGCGCGCCCGGCCTTCGGCCCCCACGCCCCGGCGCCGAGCTGGACGCAGAGCGTGTACACGGGGATCTCGAGGAGGAAGTGGTACCAGGCGACGCCGCCGAAGCCGCGATAGAGCCGTGCCGCGATGCAGAGGCCGAGCAGGAAGAGGACCTGGCGCCGCAGCCGCGGCTCCTGCCAGTGCCGCCCGCGCAGCAGCACCATCAGGAACAGGATGACGGGGAGGATGGCGGGCAGGAGATGGCGCTCGATCCGGTTGTCGAGCACGCCGAACGCCGCGCCGATGAGGGACGTGCCCGTCTGGCTGAACTGCACCAGCAGGCTCTGCACCGGGCTCAACGCCGCCGGCGTCCCGTACGTCATCAGGTCCTGCGCCGTGGCGATGGACATCCCC
>CAYLJK010000505.1:0-1584 GCA_964383975.1 uncultured Gemmatimonadales bacterium
GGATCGAGCTCCTGGGCACGCTGGCGGAGCGGGACCGGCGGGGCGTGGCCGCGCTGCGCGCGCTGCTGCCGGGCGGGACCGTCGCGGAGATGCCGCTCCTGCCGGAGGCCCCGACCGGCCTGCCGGCGCTCGCCGCGCTGGGGGACCGGCTCGCCGCGGCGCTGGCGGCGCGCTGAGGCGTTGCCGCACTGCGGCACTTGACGGAGTACCGCAGTGCGGCAATCTTCCCCGCGAGGGAGGGGGCCGCATGATCCGGCTCATCAAGCGCTACGGCGGCGGTAGCCGCAAGTTGTACGACACCGAGGAGAGCCGGTACGTCTCGCTCGAGGAGATCGCCGGCTGGGTGCGGGCGGGACAGGAGCTGCGCGTGCTCGACAGCGCGAGCCTCGAGGACGTGACGGCGCAGACGCTGGCGCAGGTGATCTACGAGACGCACAAGGCGGGCGGGCACCGGCTGCCGGCGGCGTTCCTGCACGAGGTCATCCGGCGGGGCGGGCAGGCGCTCCAGCACGGCGTCGGGCGGCTGCAGCAGCGGGCGGACCGGCTGGCGCGGACCCTTGCCCCGGCGGCGCGCTCGGAGCTGGCGGCCCTGCGGCGGAGCCTGGCGGCGCTGGAGGCCTCGCTGGGCGATCTGGAGACCGGTGCGCCGCGGCGGCGCGGCGGCGGGCGGCGCGCGCGCGCCGGCGGGCGGCGCCGGCGCCGCGCCTGACGATCCACGCATCCCCCGCCGGCGGACGGCGGGCACGAGGAGGACGGAGCATGAAGAAGACGAGCAGGCAGGCGGGCGCGTTGCGGCCGCTCATCATGGACTCGGCCCAGCAGATCTGGCTGGCGGGCCTGGGCGCGTTCGCGATGGCGGGCGAGGAGGGGAACCGCCTCTTCCACCAGCTGATCAAGCGGGGCGAGGCCGTGCAGAAGGCGGGCCGGGCGCGGGTGCAGAAGCTTGTCCGGAAGGCCGAGGACTTGCGCGAGGACGCCCAGGCGGCGCTTGGCAAGGTCCGGCTCCCGGTGGACGAGGGCGTCACGAAGGCGATGCACCGGCTCGGCGTGCCGACCCGCCGGGAGATCCTGGACCTGACGAAACGGGTCGAGGCGCTGACGCGTGCCGTCGAGCGGAAGAAGCCGCGTCCGAAGCGGCGCAGCCCGCGTCCGCCGGCCGTCCCGACCGTCTGAGGCGCGGATGACACGCCGGGCCCGGTCGCGTCCCCGGGGCCGGCGGCTGGGCTTGGCCCTCGCAGGCGGAGGGCCGGAGGGCGCCGTGTACGAGGTCGGCGCCCTCCGGGCCCTCGAGGAGGCTGTCGGGGGTCTCGATCTCAATGACCTCGACGTGTACGTCGGGGTCAGCGCCGGGGCGTTCATCGGCGCGAGCCTGGCCAACGGCATCACGACGGCGCAGATGGTGCGCGCGCTCGTGACGCACGAGCCGGGGGAGCATCCGTTCACGCCGGGGACCTTCTTCACGCCGGCCTACCGCGACTGGGGACGGCGCGCCGCGCAGTTGCCGGCGCTGCTCGCCGCGGCGCTCGCGCGCCTGGTGTCGAGGCCGCGGGACGAGTCGTTCTTCGCGGTCCTGGCGCGCCTGGC
>CAYLJK010000506.1:0-1558 GCA_964383975.1 uncultured Gemmatimonadales bacterium
ACGTGCATCGCGTCCCAGACCATCGTCCCGGGCTGCGTCAGCCCCACGAGGGCGACCCGGATCCCCGCGCGCTCGAGCAGAACGAACGGCGGGAGGACGGGCGAGCCGTCGGCGCGGCGCAGGTTGGCGGCGACGTACGGGAAGCGCGCCGTGCCGAGGGCGCGCTGGAACAGCGGGAGCCCGAAGTTGAACTCGTGGTTTCCGGGCACCGCCGCGTCGTAGCCCATGCGGTTGAGCGCCACCAGGACAGGGTGCTCCGCTGCCGGCGCGACGCGCGCGAAGTGGGTCGCGAACGGATTGCCCTGGATGAGATCTCCCGCATCCACCAGGAGCACGCGGCCGGGATGCGCGCGGCGCAGCGAGTCCACCACCGTGGCGGCGCGCGCGAGACCGAGCGGCGCCGGCCGGTCGCGCTCGTAGTCCCAGTCGAGGACGCGGCCGTGCACGTCGGTCGTCGCGGCCACGAGGAGCACAACCGTGTCGGCGGACGGACGCTGGGTGAGTGCGAGGAGCGCGAGGGCGGCACCGGCGAGGAACGTCATGGTGCCGATGGAATGTAGCCGGGCGATTGACGCGCGCCAAACCCGGCCGCAACGTTCCGCCGACCGAGAGGAGCAGCCGGTGAGCGAGGAGCGGGTGCTGGTCGTGGACGACGAGCGGGATATCACCGCGCTCGTCGCCTATCACCTGGCCAAGGCCGGGTACCGCGTGACCACGGCGTCCACCGGACCGGCCGCCCTCCAGGCGGTCGAGACGGAGCCGCCGGACCTCGTCGTGCTCGACCTCATGCTCCCCGGGCGGAGCGGGTACGAAGTGCTCTCGGAGCTGCGGCGCCGGGACGACACGCGGGACGTCGGCGTCATCCTGCTGACGGCGCGCCGGGAGGAGGCGGACCGCATCAAGGGCCTCGCCTCTGGCGCGGACGACTACCTGACCAAGCCGTTCAGTCCCGAGGAGCTGGTGCTCCGGGTCGGCGCGGTGCTGCGGCGGCTGCGCGCCCCGGCCGCCGCCGCGGCCGGCAGCGTGCTGAGGATCGGACCGATCGCCATTGACCGGGCGGCGCTCACGGTCACGGTCGCAGGGCGGCCGGTGGACCTGACGCGCATCGAGTACCGGCTGCTGCTCGTGCTCGCCGAGCGGCGCGGACGCGTGCAGACGCGCCCGCACCTCCTCGAGACCGTGTGGGAGGCGCAGTCGGACATCCAGACCCGCACCGTGGACATGCACGTCCAGCGGCTACGCGCGAAGCTCGGGGAGGCGGGGGCCCTCATCGAGACGGTGCGCGGCTTCGGGTACCGCCTGCGGCCCGGCGGGAAGGACTCCCGGTGATGCGACTCACCCGGCGGCTGCTGCTCTCCTACCTCGCGGTGGTCGCGGCGACCTCGCTGGTGCTCATCCTCGCCGCGGACCGGCTGCTCCGCTCCCGCCTGACGGACGACATCGCGGACGAGCTGGAGCGCGAGGCCCGGTACATCGGCGTCCTCGCCGAGGGGCGCGACATCGGGACGCTGGACAGCCTGGTGCACCGGATCGGCAGACTCACGGAACGGCGCCTCAC
>CAYLJK010000507.1:0-1552 GCA_964383975.1 uncultured Gemmatimonadales bacterium
GGAGGCGGACCTGGCGCGCGTCGAGCGGGGCCGCCCGGTCGTCGTCATGCAGCACATCCCGGCCTTCGGCTCCGGCCATCTGCGGCAGGGGCGCCGCCGCCCCGAACCCGGGATGGCCGTCCAGAACCGCGAAGCGCTGTACCGGCTGCTGGAGCCGTTCCGCTCCCACATCCTCGCCGGCCACACGCACGAGAACGAGCACGTCTTCGAGGGCGGCGCACACGAGCATGTCGTGGGCACGGTGTGCGGCGCGTGGTGGAGCGGACCGATCTGTTACGACGGCACGCCCAACGGCTACGGCGTCTACGAGGTGCGGGGCGAGGAGATCACGTGGCGCCACAAGTCCACCGGCCGGCCGGCCGACCACCAACTGCGGCTCTATCCCCCGGGAGCGGACCCGAAGGCCCCGGACGAGATCGTCGCCAACGTGTGGGACTGGGACCCGTCGTGGACGGTGACGTGGTTCGAGGACGGCGAGCGGCGCGGGGCGATGGCGCGGCGCGTCGGACTGGACCCGCTGTCGGTGGAGCTCCATACCGGACCCGACCTGCCGGCGCGGCGGACCTGGGTCGAGCCGATGCCGACCGCCCATCTCTTCTATGCGCCCATCGCGCGCGCGACACGCGAGGTCCGCGTGGAGGCGCGGGACCGCTTCGGCCGCACCTACGCCGCGACCTGGCGGCGACCGGCGCCCTGAGCACGGACGCCGCCGCCCCGGCTAGATTGCGGGATCCACGCTGGGCGGGAGACGATGACCGAGACGACGTTCACGATCACCGGCATGAGTTGCGGCCACTGCGTCATGCACGTGCGGAAGGCGCTCGCGGCCGTGCCCGGTGTGCAGGTCCTGAAGGTGGAGATCGGCACAGCGACGTTCGCCTATGACCCGGGGCAGACGACCCTCGACGCGCTCCGCGAGGCCGTCGCCCGCGCGGGCTACCAGGTCGCCGCGTAGCGCCGCCGCGCGCCGCTAGAGCATCACGGGAAGCGCGGCGCCCGCCGGCGCCCGCACGCGCACCGCCGCCACCGCGTCGTACTCGGTCGGCCCCGGGTCCACCACGACCACCCGCGCGCCGGCGCGCCGCGCCTCGTGCACGACGCCGGCCGCGGGGTAGACCGCCCCCTGTGTCCCCACCACCAGGCACGCGTCACACAGCCGCGCGGCACGGAACGCCGCTTCCAGCGCCTCGGCCGGCAGGGCCTCCCCGAACCACACCACGGCCGGCCGGACCAGGGAGCCGCAGCTCGGGCATCGTGGGAGCGTCGCCGTGCCGCTCGCGTCCACGGGCTCGTCCCGGCGCACACCCCAGTCGCAGCGCGTGCAGCGCACATGGACGATGGAGCCGTGGAGCTTCAGCAGGCGGGGCGGGCCGTCGAGGCCCTGGCCGGCCGCGCGTGCGGCCCGCTCGTGGAGATCGTCCACGTTCTGGGTGACGAGCGTGACACCCGCCTGCCGGGCCATGCGGCCGGCGATGGCGTGATGGGCGGGATTGGGCGCGCAGCCACGCAGGAGACCGCGCCGCCACTCGTACCACTCCCATACCAACCGCGG
>CAYLJK010000508.1:0-1550 GCA_964383975.1 uncultured Gemmatimonadales bacterium
GCGAACCCCGCCGTGAACGCCGTCGTCGAGCTCGCCGCCGACGCCGCCCTCTCGCGCGCCGCCGAGGCGGACGCGGACCTGGAGCGCGGGGAGTGGTGGGGGCCGCTGCACGGCGTGCCGGTCACCGTGAAGGAGTCGTTCATGGTCGCGGGGCTGCACACGACCGTCGCCGCGCCGTCCCTCCGTGATCACGTCGCCGCCGTGGACGCCGCGGCTGTCGCGTGCCTCAAGCGCGCCGGTGCGATCATCCTCGGGCACACCAACGTCCCCGTCTTCCTCGGCGACTACCAGAGCACCAACGCCATCTACGGGACGACGAGCAACCCCTGGGACACCTCGCGCACGGCGGGGGGCAGTTCCGGGGGCAGCGCCGCGGCGCTCGCTGCGGGGATCGGGCACCTCTCGATCGGCTCGGACCTGGGCGGGAGCATCCGGGTGCCGGCGCATTTCTGCGGTGTGTATGGGCACAAGCCGACGCTCGGCGTCGTCCCGCTCGAGGGGCACGTGCCGCCGCCGCCCGGCGTCTCGCCCGGGCCGCCGTCCGAGCTGGCGGTCGCCGGGCCGATGGCGCGCAGCGCCGACGACCTGCTCCTTGCGCTCCAGGCGCTGGGCGGTGCGGTGGGCGACGACGCGGCGGCGTACACCTGGAGGCTGCCGCCGGCGCGGCGCTCGCAGCCCGATGACTACCGCATCGGCTTCGTGCTCGACGACCCCGTGTGTCCCGTCACGGCCGGCGTGCGGGACGCGCTGGCGCGGGCGGTGGCGGCGCGGGCGGCCGCGGGCGCGACGGTGTCGGAAGGGTGGCCTCCCGGACTGGACCCGGCGCAGCAGGTTCGGGACTACCGTCTCATGCTGCTGGCGTTCTTCCAGGCGATGGCGCCGGAGGAGCCGGCACCGCCGCTCGTGACGTACCGCGAGCACGCGCGCGTCAACCGGCAACGGATGGCGGCGCGGGCGCTCTGGCAGACGTTCTTCCGGGAGGTGGACGCGTTCCTGATGCCGGCGGCCTTCGTCCCGGCGTTCCCGCACGACCACAGCGCGCCGCCGTCGGAGAGCAGCTTCGTCAGCTCGTCGCGCGTCCTCGCGACGCCGGAGGGGGAGCGCCGCTACGACGACCTGCTCTTCTGGCAGACGTTCGCGACCTTCAGCGGCTGCCCGGCGACGGTGGCGCCGGCAGGTCGCACCGTCGAGGGACTGCCGGTCGGCGTGCAGATCCTGGGGCCGTACCTTGAGGACGCGACGCCGATCGAGCTGGCGGGGCATCTGGCGGAGTTGATCGGCGGGTTCGAGAGGCCGGTCCGCATGGAGGCAACGAGGCACCGAGGGAGCAACGGGGATGAGTCCTGATGCCCCATTCCCTGTCCCGACCGATGCTCTTCATCCTGTTCCGGACCCTCGCCTACGCGTCGCTGTTCGTGGCCGTGGTCCTGGTGTGGCTGCCGGCGCAGCTTCTCCAGCGCATCGGCGTCACGGCGCCGGCCTCCAGCGGCGCGACGCGGATGGTCGGGGCCATCGTGACCCTGTCCGGTGCGGTCGTCGCCCTGTGGTGC
>CAYLJK010000509.1:0-1538 GCA_964383975.1 uncultured Gemmatimonadales bacterium
AGGCGCAGCCGGCCGCCGCAGGCGTCGCACGCCAGCACGTCAAACCCGAAGGCCCGCCGCATCAGCTCCGCCCACGCCGTCCCGACCGCGGCGCACGGCCTCGAGTGCCCGGCAGGCGCACCCGTCGCCCCGTCGTCGGCGCCCTCGTCCCGGCGGCCGAATGCCACCACCCGCGCGCGCCACCTTGCCCGCGCACCGAGAACCCCGTGATAGAAGAGCAGGTTTACACGCGGGCGCGGCACGAGCACGGCCAGCCGCTCCAGCAGTTCCAGCGGCTCGAACACCAGGTGCGCGGTCCCATCCGCCCAGGCGCGCCGCAGCACCAGGACAACGCGGCCTTCAGGCGTCAGCCGCAGCCGCTCCTGCCCGACCGGCGGCCGCAGGGCGTCGCGCTGACCGCCCGGCACTCGGACGGCCGCCTGGAGGTCGAACCCGTCCTGCCGCGCGTGGCACGACCCGAGTGCCCACGCCTCGTCCGGCTCCGAGGCCTCTCCATCGCGCCGCACGCGGGCACCTGCGCGGCGTCCAAGCGCCACCCGTCCCTGCACCGCCGCCGCGGCCAGACCCGCGAGGACCGGCGCCTCACGGAAGTCGCAGCCCCCTGACGGGCCACTCGCCCCTGTCCCGTCGGAGATTCTCGATCAATTCGTACGCCAGGGGCCGATCTCGCCCGAGGAGCTCGACGCGGCGGTCCGCCGGTTCAAGAAAGCGATCATCGAGCGGGCGCTCGGCGGCGAGCTCACGCACCATCTGGGATACCCCGCTGGTGGCGAAAAACCGGCCGAGACGACCAATCATCGTAATGGGACTGGCCGCAAGACGGTGCTGACCGACGATGGTCCGCTGGCGATCGACGTGCCGCGCGATCGCGAAGGCAGCTTCGAGCCGCGCCTCATTCCGAAACACGAGCGCCGCTTCACTGGCTTTGACGACAAGATCCTGGCGCTGTACGCGCGCGGCATGACGGTGCGCGAGATTCAGGGGTTCCTCGCCGAGATGTACGCCATTGAGGTCTCGCCCGACCTGATCAGCACGGTCACCGATGGCATCGTCGCTGAGGTCACCGCGTGGCAAAGCCGCCCGCTCGAGCGCATGTATCCCGTTGTGTTCTTCGACGCCCTGCGGGTCAAAATCCGCGACGAAGCCACGGTTCGCAGCAAAGCGATTTACCTGGCGTTGGCGGTCCTGCCGGACGGGACACGCGACATCCTGGGGGTGTGGATCGAACAGACCGAAGGCGCGAAATTCTGGATGAAGGTCTTCAGCGACCTGAAGACGCGCGGCTGCGACGACATCCTCATCGCCGTCACCGACGGGCTGAAAGGGATGAGCGAGGCGCTCGCCGCGGTCTATCCCGCGACGACGCTGCAAACCTGCATCGTGCATTTGATTCGCCACAGTCTGGACTTCGCCAACTGGAAAGAACGCACACCCATGGCGACCGCGCTACGGCCCATCTACACCGCGCCGACGGCCGAAGCTGCGGGCGCCGCGCTGGACGAGTTCGAGCGCGGTCCCTGGGGCCGGAAGTTTCCCAC
>CAYLJK010000510.1:0-1535 GCA_964383975.1 uncultured Gemmatimonadales bacterium
GAGCCGGCGGGGCTGGAAGGCGCCGATCCCGGCAGTGATGACGATCGCTCGTGACCAGTACTCGCCGTCCGGTGTCCGGAGCGCGAAGAGGTCCCGGCCATCCGCACCGTGCTCCCGCACCAGAGCCGTGACCTCCTGCGCGAGATGCACCGCCGGCTCGAACTGCATCGCCTGGCGCACGAGACCCTTCACCAAGTCCTTCGCCAGCACCTTCGGAAAGCCCGCGACGTCGAAGATGTATTTCTCCGGGTACAGCGCCGTGAGCTGGCCGCCCAACTCCGGCAGGGCGTCCACCAGCCGCACGCTCGCCCCGCGCATCCCTGCGTAGAACGTGCCGAACAGCCCGGCCGGCCCCGCACCGATGATCGTCAGATCGCGGACGTCGCCGCGCGTCATCGTCCCCCCCTTCGCCTCGGCAACCTAGTCCGAGCGCATCGTCGCGACCAGCCCGAACGCACCCAACTCTCGGGTGTTGCGTAACTGACCGCTGGCCACCACAATACATGACCATGGGTCAGTTACGACGGGCTGTCTCGCCTTCCGATCGGGCGGCACGCCGGGCCGCGATCCTGGCCGCCGCATCCGCGCTCCTGGAGCGCCACGCCTTCACCGAGGTGAGCATCTCGGCGGTCGCGCGCCGCGCCCAGATCGCCAAGGGCACCGTCTTCCTGTATTTCCCCGGCAAGGAGGCGCTGTTCCTCGAGCTTGCCGACCAGGAGACCGAGGCGTGGCTCGTCGCGCTGCACGCCGACGTCGCCCGGGACCCTGCGGCCCTGTCGCCAGCCGCGCTCGCGGACGCGATGACCGCGAGACTCATGGAGCACCCGCTCCTGCTGCGCCTCCTGCCGCTGGCGGGTGGGGTGTTGTTGCCCGGTGTTTCGGCCTCGCGCGCCGCCGAGTCGCGGCACCGCCTGCTGCGCCGTCTCTTCGCGACCGGCGCCCTGGTGGAGCAGCGGCTCGGCCTCGCGCGAGGCGGAGACGGCGTGCGGGCGCTGGCACACGCCCATGCGCTCCTGGTCGGGCTGCTGAGCGGCGGTGCCCGCACCCCGGACGTCGCCGAGCTTCGCGCCGCGCTGACCATCCAGCTCCACGGGTACCACCGCAGGGCCGGAGCCTGAGGCGCATCGCCCGCCGGACGTCCCGCGCCGCCCCGCTCGCATCGTGACATTGCGGTCCCTCGGGGGTAGCTTGGGCCGCGTGAGGATCTACACCCGCACCGGCGACGGCGGCGAGACCTCGCTGATGGGCGGGGGGCGCGTCGCCAAGGACCACGCCCGCGTCATGGCGTACGGCGACGTGGACGAGACCAGTGCCGCCATCGGCGTGGCGCGCATGACCGAACCGCTGGCGCTCGCCGACGACCTCCTCGCCGGCATCCAGCGGGACCTCTTCACGATCGGCGGGGCGCTCGCCGCACCCGACCGCGAGCGCCTCCAGGAGCAGCAGCGCATCCGGCTGGTGGTGCCGGCCGAGCGCGTCGCCGAACTTGAGGCGGCCATCGACGCGGCCGACCGGGAGCTCGCGCCGCTCCGGGC
>CAYLJK010000511.1:0-1533 GCA_964383975.1 uncultured Gemmatimonadales bacterium
CCCGCGGAGGCAATGACGAGCGCGCCCTTGGTGTTCACCGCGTAGCTGATCGCGTCCTTCTCCGCCTGCGACTCCGAGGAGCCGCCGAGCGAGAGGTTCATCGCGACCACGCCGTAGTCGGCCGCGGCGCGGATCGCGCTGGCGATGGCGGCCGACGGACAGCCGCGCCGCCCGCAGACCTTCTGCACGTACACGCTCACGTTTCCGGCCGCGCCCGCGACCCCGGCCACCCCGACCGACGCACCGGCCATCGTGCCCGACGTGTGCGTGCCGTGGCCGTCGTCGTCCGACGGGTCGTTGTCATTGTTGTACCAGTCGCGGCCCGCGATGGTGCGGCCGGCCAGTTGCGGGTGGTCCAGGTCCGCTCCCGTGTCGATGGACCCGACGACCACCGCCGCGCCGCCGGACGCGTAGTTCTCGATGTTGTCCTCGTCGGCGTCGGCCACCGAGGCGTACGACAACGGGAGCGGCTGCCCTTTGTTCTTCCCGCTGGTGTACAGCATGTTGAGCCCACCGGGGTTGTAGAACGCCCAGAGGCGGGCATCAATCGCCGTCACCTGCCGCAGGAAGTTCGGCTCGGCCCACTCCACGCGGTCATCGCCGCGCAGCGCCGCCGCGTTGGCCCGCTCGCTCGCCGCGGCGCCGCGCAGCACGTAAAAGGCGTTCCGGTAGCCGGCGCCCGCCACCTCGAGGCCGCGGCCCCGCGCGAACGCCGCGACGTCCACCCCGTCCTTCAGCTTCACGACCACCTCGCCCGGCACCACCTGCTCCTGCGCGCCCTGCGCCACGGACCAGGCGGGAACGGGGGGATCCTGCTCGCTCAGCGGGTCCGACTCCGAGCACGCGACCACGCCTGCGGCGAGCAGCGAGCCCAACACGATACGGGGCGCACGGCGCATACGACCGACCTCCGTGGAGACATGTGTTCGAACGACTGTTCGGGATCACGGAGACGATACCGGCGCAGGCGCGAGCCCGTCAAGGTCATGCGTCACATACGGGACAGAGCGCGGTTCCGCCACGGCCGCAGCCACGCGACCGGGACGAGCCGCAGCACGAGGAGGCCCCCGATCACCGCGGCGAAGAACGTCGGCGCCGCGAGGTCCTTCTTGACGGCCCACGTGAAGTGGACGACGCCGACGAGGGCGGTGACGTAGATGAGCGCGTGCAGCCGGGTCCATCGCCGGCCGAGCCTGCGGATCCACCCCTTCGTGGACGTCACCGCCAGCGGGACCATCAGGACGAACCCGGTGAACCCCAGCGTGATGTATGGCCGCTTCCCGACGTCCTTCGCGATGGTCCCGATGTCGAAGAACTGGTCGAGCACCAGGTAGATGAGGAAGTGCACCACGATGTAGGAGAACCCGACGAGGCCGAGCGTGCGACGGTACGGCGCGACAAGGTTCCAGCCGGTGATGCGGCGCAGCGGGGTGACGGCCAGCGTGGCGGCGATGAACCCCAGGCCCCAGCGCCCCGTCTGGTGCGTCACGGTCTTGATCCACTCGCCGCGCACGTTTCCCGCGAGCACCTGGT
>CAYLJK010000512.1:0-1529 GCA_964383975.1 uncultured Gemmatimonadales bacterium
AGCGCGTCGTGCGGGTTACGGCCGTGCCCCATGTTTTCGGCGTAAAACTGCGGGTGCGCCAGCTTCCCCACGTCGTGGTAGTAGCAGCCCACGCGCGCGAGGAGGCCGTTGGCCCCGATCGCGTTGCACGCCCCCTCGCAGAGGTTCGCCATCGCGACGCTGTGCGCGTACGTCCCCGGGGCCTCGCTCGCCAGGCGGCGAAGCAGCGGGTGGCTCGGGTCGGCCAGCTCCAGGAGCCGGAGATCGGTCGTCACCCGCGTCGCCGTCTCCGCGAGCGGGAGCAGCAGCATCGCGAGCGCCGCGCTGCCGAGGGCGTTGACCCCGCCCAGCGCGGCGGAGCGGCCGATATCGCCGAGCGGGTCCGAGTCGGCGAGGCCCGCGACCGCCGCGGTGGCCGCGTAGATCGCCGCGACCACGATCACCGACGCCCACGCCTGGGTGCGCGAGCGGATCCGCCGCATCGAGAGCGCCGCCGCGATCCCCGTGACGAAGCAGAAGACCAGCGCGTCGGTGCCGCGCAGCTCCGGCTGCGTGCCCACGAGCGCCGCCATCGCCATCGCGGCGACCGCCGCGACCCGCGCGTCGAACAGCACCGCGACGAGGAACACGGGCAGCGCGACGGGGATCAACTCGATGCGCGGGACGGCCATGCGCGCCACCAGCCCGGCCGCCACGGCCACCACGCCGAAGCCCGCGGCGAACAGGGCCACGGCGCGCATCGAGCGGTAGATCCCCGGCCGGAAGAAGAACAGCACCGCGCCGAAGAGCCCGACGATCATCGTGTTGAGCCCCAGACGCCCCAGGGTCGCCTCGACGGTGCCGGCGGTCCCGGGCGCGACGCGCCGCAGGGCCTCGAGCCGCCGCGCGACCGGCTCCGTCACGACCTCGTGCGCCCCGATGATCTTCTCGCCCGCCCGCACCACGGCCTCGACCGAGTCCACGGAGCGGCGCAGCACGTCGCGGCGCTGCTCGGTCGCAGCGCGGTCCGTGACGAGCGTCGGGCGGAAGAACGCCCCCACCAGCCGCACATACGCCGGTCCCGCGCCCGCCGCCACGCGCGGCAGCTCCCGCGCGGCGACCACGAGCAGGTCGCCGAACGTGCGCAGGCTCTCGACCGGCACGACGCGCTCCCCCGCCGCGTCGCGCAGCGCGACCTCCCGTCCCAGCTCCGCCAGGCCCATCCCCTGCCGCAGGTACCCCGCGGCGGAGCGCGACAGCGTGCGCGCCAGTGCCAGCCGGACCTCGGCGCGCAGCGCGGCGTTCTCCAGCGCCGCGGCCTCCTGCGGCTCCAGCGGCACGCCCGCCGCGGCGGCCGCCGTGGGCAGCGCGTCGCCGGCCGCCAGGGCCGAGTCGAGCCGCGCGAAGAACCCGTCGGCGGCGCGCAGCGCGATCCGCGCGGAATCGGGCAGCCGCAGGACGAGGGGCTTGACCGTGGCGGCGAGGGCCTCCGCCTCGCGCGCCCGCTCGGCCTCCGGCTTGAGGACGAGGAAGCCGACCGGGGCGAGGATGTCCCGCGGCGCGACGCTCCC
>CAYLJK010000513.1:0-1525 GCA_964383975.1 uncultured Gemmatimonadales bacterium
GCGAGCAACGCACGCACTTGGGACTGTCCACCAGCGGCGGCGGCAGCCGGCCGGATTCGGCCATGACGCGGATGCCCTCCACCGCCCGGCGCGCCATGGCCTCGAGCTCGTCATCGAACCGAACCTCCACGCGTGTCTTGGACTCGGCGTAATACAGGACGCCGTGATCGCACTGGTAGCCGTTGTCCCGGAGCAGCAGGCCCTGGAGGCACAGCTGCACCCGCTCGGGGTCGAATGCCCGATGAACCGTGTCGGGCACCGCGCCGCGCTTGTAGTCCACGGGTGTCGCGCGCCGCCCGTCCAATTCCACCAGGTCCACCCGCGCGATCACCCCGACCGAGGGCGAGGAGAGCATCAACGAGCGCGTGGTCAGCTCCTCTTCCTCGGGCAGCTCTTCGGCCTGAGGCAGGGGAGCGGCGGGCTCGGCGTCCACCCGCCGGTGGGTGAAACGGCCCTGGACCGTGTCCAGGTTGTCGTCCCACTCGCCCTGGACCCATTCCAGGTAGGCCAGCCGCGGGCAGTAGACGTACTCGTTGACCATCCGGGCGGGGATGAGGTCGGGGAGCCCGGCGGGCGCGGCCGGCGGGGGGTCAGCGTCGGGCGGCATTGACCGGGATCCCGGTCGAGACTAAAATCTGATCCATGGCAAGAAAATCAGATAAACGGCGGACCCGGCACCGTGTGTCCGCTACCGAGGCGAGCCGATCGTTCTCCAAGCTTCTCGACCAGATCGAGTCCGGCCGCCGGTTTCTGGTCCATCGGAGGGGGCGGGACGTGTGTCTCATGGCGCCGCCACCGGTGGTGGGGCGGCGCGCCTCCGAATGCCTCGCGCTCCTTCGCGCCCGCTCGCCGGTCGTTCTCGACGACCGGTTCGGCGAGGACCTCCTCGGGATTCTGGCGGGCGAGCCCGCTGATGTGCGGCCGTCGTGGGGCTCCTGATTGATTCCACCGCCGTCATCCATGCCGAGCGCCACCGGCGGTCGCCGGCGGGGCTCATCGCCGCGGTGATGGAGCGGTGGGGCGACGCGGACCTGGGCATGTCGGTCATGAGCGCGGCCGAGCTGTTTCATGGGTGCTGGCGTGCCGACACGCCGGCGCGGCGCGCGGTGCGTGAGGAGTTCGTCGAAGGGATACTTGCCGCGATCCCCGTCGTCCCCGTCACGTTGGCGGTGGCCCGTGTCTTCGGAGAGATTGACGCGCGGCTCGGCGCCGCAGGTCGGCGCCTGCCGACCTCCGACCTGCTTATCGCCTCCACCGCCTTGTCTCGCGGCGACGAGTTGGTCACCGGGAACATGCGGCACTTCGAGCGGGTGCCCGGGCTGGTCGTGCATCGGCTGGCGTAGGGAGCGCCGCGCGCAGCAGCCGCTCGACGCGGCGCGGGCTGGCCAGGCGCGCCATCAGCATCCCATGGAGATGTGAAACCCATCGCTTGAGGTTTCAGGGTACGCCGGTCAGCCGTGCCGAGCCGCGGTCCCGGGGTCGAGCGCCGCAGGCTCCGACCGGTCGGGGGCGGCATTCTCAGGTG
>CAYLJK010000514.1:0-1524 GCA_964383975.1 uncultured Gemmatimonadales bacterium
GCACTGCCGCGCCCTCGGCGAGGCGCTCGCCGCGGTCGTGCGCGATTCGGCGGAGCCGGTGCTGCTGCTCGCCTCTTCCGACATGAACCACTACGAGAGCGCGGCGGTCGGCGCGCCGAAGGACCGGCTCGCCCTGGAACAGGTCGAGCGGCTCGACGGCGAGGCGCTTCTCGACGTGACGCGGCGCCACCGCATCACGATGTGCGGCCGGGCGCCGGCGGCCTGCGTGATCCACGCGGCGAAGCTGCTCGGCGCCGCCCGGGCCGAAGTCGTGCACTACAGCCACTCGGGGATGGTCACCGGCGACGACGATGCCGTCGTCGGCTACGCGGGCGTCATCGCGCGGTGAGCGTCGTCCCGGTGCTGAGCGCCGCACAGGCGGCGGAGTGGGACCGCATCGCCCGCGAGGCGGCGAAGATCCCCGCGCGGGTGCTGATGGAGGCCGCCGGCCGCGCGGTGGCGGCGGTGGTGGCGCGGACCTACGACCGCGAACTGGCGCGCGGCGTCCTCGTGGTGTGCGGGCGCGGGAACAACGGCGGCGACGGCTGGGTGGCGGCCCGCGCCCTCGCCGCGCTCGGTGTGAGCGTCACCTGCGTGCCGCTCAGCGGCGAGCCGAGCGGGGACAACGCGGAGAACCGGATCCTCGCGACGATGCACGGCGTGCATGTCGTCCGGCCGCAGGACGAGTGGGGTGGCCAGGGGGTCGTGGTGGACGCGATCCTCGGCACCGGGGCGACCGGCGCGCCGACGGGCGAGGCCGCACAGTGCGTCGAGAAGCTGATGCGGGTGGGGGCGCCCGTGGTCGCGGTGGACGGCCCGACCGGGCTGGACCTCACCACCGGCCAGGTGCAGGCCCCGTGCGTGCGCGCGGCGCTCACCGTCACCTTCGGCGGCGTGCGGCGCGGCCACCTCCTCCAGCGGACGCTCTGCGGGACGATCATCGTCGCGGAGATGGGGTTCCCGCCGCCCGACCCCGCGTGGCCCGCGATGGTCACGGACGCCTGGCTGCGGGACGCGCTGCTCCCGTTCAGCGCCGAGATGCACAAGGGCGACCGTGGCCGCGTGGTCGTCGCCGGCGGCGCGGAGGGGATGGCGGGGGCGTGCATCTACGCGGCGAAGGCGGCGCAGCGTTCGGGTGCCGGCCTGGCGAAGCTGGTCGCGAGCGAGGCGACGACGCGCGCCGCGCAGGCCAACCACCCCGACATCATGACCGTCGCGAGCGTGCTGGGGGAGGCGCTCGAGGCGGAGGTGGCCGAGGCACTGGCCTGGGCGGACGCGATCGTGGTGGGTCCGGGGCTGGGGCGGGCGCCGGGCCGCGCGCGCTTCGCGGAGCTGGTGCTCGAGGCGGCGCGCGGGGCGGTGCTCGTGGACGCCGACGGGCTGATGGCGTTCAAGGGGCGGGCCGGGGACCTGGCCGCGCTGCTCGCGGGGAAGCGGGCGCTACTGACGCCGCATCGCGGCGAGTTCGCCGCGCTGTTCCCCGACTTGGCCGACGCGGCGCGCCGCGATCCGTTCGGGGCGGCC
>CAYLJK010000515.1:0-1520 GCA_964383975.1 uncultured Gemmatimonadales bacterium
ATGCGGCCCGGGTCCACGTCGCTGCGACTCGCGAGATAGGCGCCGGCGAGGGCCAGCGCGCGCGGCGTCGCGAGGATCTGCGCGCGGGTCGCGGGGAACCGGAGCAGCAGGTCGCGCACGGGCCGCCGCGTGGGGTCCGGCCACGGATAGTCGCACGAGAGCACGATGCCCTGGTACGACGCGGGAACGAGCAGCGCCGCGCGCCGCCCGGTGCGGATGCCGCCGGACAGCAGGACCGCCGGACGCCGGCTGCCCGGACCCGTGGGCGTGCGGAGGGCGCAACGGACCGGACGCCCCGCGGCTGGCGTGAGGGTGAGGGAATCGAGCAGGTAGGCCGGCGACGGGCTGCTGTCGGGGGCGATCTCGGCACGGACCGGCCCGTCGAGCGGGACCCGCCGGCCCAGCACCACCCACCACGTGATCGCGCCGGCGACGAGCACCGCCGCCGCGCCCAGGGACCAGCGGAACGGACGCACGCGCGCAAGATGCGGTCTGACCGGGCGGGACGCCACGCCGGGCAGTCATCACGCGTGTGGTCGGCGAGGACCTGGTCGAAGTTCCCACCGGCTGGTGGAGACGGACGCCGAAACAGAACCAGGGTGGGGCGTCGCTCACGCCGGGGGTTTCGCGGCCGCCAGGTAGAAGTCCCGTGCCGTGCCGATCGCGGGGTCGTTGCTCGGCGCCTCCGCGAGCCGCGCGAGGAGTCCCGCCTCCAGCCGCGGTGCGTCGGGCCCCGCCAGCGCGATCGCCCGCGCCGCGTAGCGGAGGACCTGGCGGCCCTCGAGGCCGCCGAAATCGTCGAAGAACCAGCCGCAGGACGTGAACGCCCGCAGCGCGTTGCGCGCCATGGCCAGCAGCTCGCGCTGCCGCGGCGTGAGGGCCGCCGTCGGTTCGACCCACGGCCGGGCGAGCGCGTCGCGCGCCTCCCAGGGATCCTCCTCCGGGGGCCACTCGCGCGCGAAAATCGCGTCCACCTCGGCCGCCAGCCAGGCGATCGCCTCGCGCAACGGTGCGCGCCAGCGCTGCTGCGTGCCTCCCGTGATGCGACACCCGCACTCGGTGCGCCAGCGGCCGACGCCGTGGACGCAGCTCCACGAGCTCGGCGCTACCAGCGTGGCGTCCGCCGCTGGCGGATGCGCCGCGAGGACGGACGCGAAGTTCTCGACCCGCACGTGCCGGTCCGCGGCGAACGTGTCGAGGAGCGCGAGCAGGGCCAGATCCCCGAACCGGTGGTGGTGCCCGTACGTCTCGCCGTCGGTCGCCACGCTCACCACGCGGGCGTGCTTCCGCTTGCGGACCTCCGCCGCCCATACGCGGGCGTCGTGGAGCAGCCCGCCGAACGCCACGCCGTGCGACAGCGCCCCGTCGTAGGTGAAGAGCGCCACCGTGCGTCCGCGCGAGGCGCGGTAGCGCCGCGGCAGGCCGTCGCCCGCCGGTCCCGCCACCTGGTGCGGCGCCAGGATCGTGAACGCCACCCCCTCCTCGGCGAGCACGTCCAGCGTCTCGTGGTCCACCGCCGA
>CAYLJK010000516.1:0-1516 GCA_964383975.1 uncultured Gemmatimonadales bacterium
TCATGGCGCCGCCGCGTACTCCCGTGCCGGCGCCGAGCCCGGCGTCGGCCGCGCCGACGGTGGAGCAGCCGCGGGTGGTGCCGCCTGCGCCGGCTGCCGCCCCCCGGGCCACGGTGCCGGGGACGCCGGGACGGGTCATCAACCCCTTCCTCGTGCAGGACCCGCAGGTGAAGGCGCGCCGCCTCGCGCGCGCCCTCATCTCGGACATGGTCTCCTATCACCCGGCGAAGCGCGCCCAAGGGCTGAAGGACGGCACGCTGAAGGCGATCTTCGAGGAGGAGATCAAGAAGAGCTACGAGGAGTACGTGATGCAGGTCGGTGAGGCGGTGGCGAAGGGGAGCACGCACTTCACTGACGCGCTCAACGAAATCCTCGCGGGGGGCCAGAAGGTCTTTTGACGGTCCTGCCCGCCGCCGCGGCGGCGTACCTGGCCGGGTGCGTCCCGGTCGCCAGCCTCGTCGGTCGCTTCGGGAGCGGTCGCGCCTGGGTGCCATGGGTGGCGGCGGCCGCCGACGTGCTCAAGGGCTACCTGGTGGTCATGGTCATCTCGCCGGCGCATCCGTGGGGCGTGGCGGTGGGAAGCGCCGCCGTGCTCGCGGGGCACCTCTGGCCGCTGCGGGGGCGAGCCGCCTCGCGCCGGCCGCTCGCCGTCGCTGCGGGGGTGTTCGCGGCGATCAGTCCCGTCGCCATCCCTGCCGGCGCGGTCCTCTGGGCCCTGGTCTACGTGGTGACCGGGTACCTGGCCCTCGCCGCCGCTGCCACCGTCCTGCTGCTACCGGTGGTGGTCGGGCTCGTCGCCGGCTGGCCGATGGGTCTGCTGCTGGTGCCGGCCTGCGTGCTGGTGCTCGACCGCCTGCGGCCGGATGCCGCCGGGGCCCTCGCCGGGCGCGCGCCCCGTCACCTCTGGCGTTCTCCGCCCTAGGTATCTAAATTGGTGCACAACATGTAGTTAGCCGCTCGGGAGAGGGCGGGTGCCCCGATCCCGCAGGTACTGCGTACCCTGGACCGTCGCATGATCGCCACGGAAGTCCGAGACCAGCTGATCGAACACGACCGCCGACTGGCCGAACTCCGAGGCTATCTTTGACGTTGACGCCAAGGTAGCGCGGCTCGCCGCACTCGAATCCGCCATGTCGGAGCCCGGGTTCTGGGACCGGCCCGACGCGGCCCGCCAGACCGTCGAGGACGTGAAGACCCTGAAGGGCTGGACGCAGCCGTATCTCGAGTTGCGCCGCCGCGTCGATCACGCCCTCGAACTCGCCGAGCTGCTGGAGCACGAGGACGACCCCGGGATCGAGCGGGAACTCGCGGAGGAGGCCGCGGCCGTCGGCCGCAGCCTCGCGGAGCTGTCACTGCGCGCGCTCATGCAGGACCCCGAGGACAAGCTCGGGGCGCTGATGACGATCCACCCCGGTGCCGGCGGTACCGAGTCGCAGGACTGGGCGGAGATGCTGATGCGGATGTACCGGCGGTGGGGGGAGCGGCACGGCTACGCCGTCGAGGTGCTCGACCTCCT
>CAYLJK010000517.1:0-1511 GCA_964383975.1 uncultured Gemmatimonadales bacterium
CCCAGGTTGATGCCGAGGACGGGGATGCCGCGCAGGGCGCCGATGCGGGCGGCCCGCAGCAGCGTGCCGTCGCCGCCGAGGGAGAGGATGACGTCGAGGCGGGCGTCGTGCAGGTGCGTGCCCTCGACGCCCTCGACGAGATCGGCGAGCTGCGGCTCGAAGACCAGGTGCACGCCGAGCCCCGGTCCCTCCGCAGCGAGCCGGTGCAGCAGATCGGCCAGCGGCGGGTACCGCCGGTTCCCGACGAGGCCCACGTTCATGACGGGACGGCGGCCCCCTGGGCAGCGGCGGCCCGGACCTGCTCGGCGATTCCGTCGGCGGTGAGGCCGGCCCAGCCGAGCTGCATCGGCCGCGGCGCGTGCTCCCACGTCTGGTCGCGCGCACCGACGGCGAGGACCCGCGTCTCCGGCGTGCTGCGCTGCACCAGCTCGGCGATGCTGGCGCCGAAGCCGTTGGTGACGACGCCTTCCTCGACCGTGACGAGCAGCCGGTGCTCGTGCGCCAGGCGCTCGAGCATCGCGGCATCCACCGGCTTGAGGAACCGGGCGTTCACCACCTCGACGTCGAGGCCCTCGTCGGCGAGGCTGCGCGCCGCTCCCATCGCCGGCTCGCACATCGCGCCGACCGCGAGGATCGCGACCGGCCCGCGGCCGGGGCGCAGCACCTCCCACGTGCCGTAGGGGACCGCCGCGACCTCGGCGGCCAGCGGCGGTTCGCTGGGCGCCTTGTCGCGAGGGTAGCGCAGCGAGAACGGCCCGCCGTCGTGCGCCAGCGCCGTGCGCAGCAGGCCGATCAGCTCCGCCCCGTCGCGCGGCGCGGTCACCGTCATGTTCGGCACCGCGAGCAGGTAGGGGATGTCATAGAGCCCCATGTGCGTCTGGCCGTCGTCCCCGACGAACCCCGCGCGGTCCATGCAGAAGATGACCGGCAGTCGCTGGATGGCGCAGTCGTGGATGATGCTGTCGTAGGCGCGCTGGAGGAACGTCGAGTAGATCGCGCAGACGGGCCGCAGTCCCTGCGTCGCGAGGCCGGCGGCGAAGGTGACGGCGTGGCCCTCGGCGATGCCGACGTCGAAGAACCGCTGCGGCCACCGCTTCTGGAAGAGGTTCGTCCCGGTGCCGGAGGGCATCGCCGCCGTGACGGCCACGAGGCGCGGCTCCTCGGCGGCCAGCTGCGTGATCGCGTCACCGAAGACCTTCGTCCAGGCGGGCGGCCCGCCGGCGGCCGCGCGCAGCTGCCCGGTCGCCGGGTCGTACGGCGGGCGAGCGTGGAACTTCTCGAGGTCCGGCTCCGGGTACGGGAACCCCTTCCCCTTCTCCGTGACCACGTGGACCATGCGCGGACCCTTGAGCGTCTTCACGATCTCGAGGGTTCGCACCATCTCCGGGATGTCGTGGCCGTCCACCGGGCCGAAGTACCGGAAGCCGAGTTCCTCGAAGAGCATCCCCGGGGAGACCATGTTCTTGATGGACTCCTCCAGCCGCTTCGAGAACTCCACCAGGCCGTGCCCG
>CAYLJK010000518.1:0-1502 GCA_964383975.1 uncultured Gemmatimonadales bacterium
GCGGCGCCTCGGCCGGGAGCTGCTCGGCCGACGCGAGCGTCGCCGACCTCGTGGGGTACGGGTCCGCGACGGACTTCGAGGGGTCAGGCGCTGCTGCGGCGCTGAGCAACACGACTGCCGCGCTGCGCGCCGACGGCGGTTGCGTCGACACCGACGCCAACGCGAGCGACCTTTCGGCGGCGACGCCGGCGCCGCGGAACTCGTCAAGCGCTGCGGCGCCGTGCGCGAGCGGCCCCCCGCCCTCGCAGAGCGTCTCGCAGGGCGCTGCGGTCGACATCGACATCCAGCCCGTCCTCTCGATCTCGCTCGAGCGTCCGAGCATCAGCTTCGGCAACGCGTCGTCCGGCCAGACTCCGGCGGCCGTCTCCGAGCGCGTCACGGTCTCGAGCAACAACGATGCGGGCTACGCACTGACCGTGCACCGGTCGGCGTTCACCCCGGCCGACCTGCCGCTCGGGCTCTCGGCGACCGCGCCGAGCGGCGGCCAGCTCGGCCCGCAGCTCGCCGGCGGCGCCATGGCCTCGATCCCGATCGCGCCCGCTGCCGACCTGCTCGTCGGCTCCAAGGCGGCTCCAAGCGCCGCGGCCGGGGACGCCTGGGCCACGAACGTCGGCTTCACCGCTCCGCTGCCGGTCGTCGCGCCGGGGAGGTACTCGGCGACCATCACCTTCACCGTCATCGGGCAATGAGGTCGGGCCTACGCTTCGCCCTCGGGCTGCTCGCGCTCGTGCCCGCGTTCGCCGCCGCGGGCGCGGGCGCGGCGCGCCCGCCCGTCGCGCTGACCGTGACACCCGCGCACGTCGAGCTTGCCGGGACGGCGCGCGCGACCGTGCGGATCGCGAACACCGGATCCGCACGAGCCGTCGTGGACGTCTCCCGTGCCGGCTTCGGGCTCGACCTCCGCGGACGTCCGAAGGTCGTCGCAGGGATCGGCGGGCGTCGCTCCGCCGCGGGCTGGCTCGCCTTCAGCCCCCGCCGGGTCGCAATTCCTCCGGGGTCGTCCGCCCCGGTGACGGTGACGTCGACGCTCCCCCGGGATGCCGAGCCCGGCGACCACGACGCGCTCGTCCTCTTCACGACGCGCGGCCCGGCTCGAGGCGGGGTCGCCGTGCGCATGCGGATGGGAGTCGTCGTCGTCGTTCGGGCGCCGGGGAGGGTGGTGCACCGGCTGCGGCTGCGCACGCTCCGGGTCGCCGGGAGCGGGCGGGCGGCGCTGACGTTCGAGCTCCTGGTAGCGAACGCGGGGAACGTCACCGAGCGGATCGACCGCTCCGACGCGAGGCTCTCGCTCTTCACGCGGGGCCGCAGGATGGCGAGGGTTCCGGCGGAGCCGCGGGAGCTGCGGCCGGGGACGCGCGGCATCGTGCGCTTCCGGTACGCGGGCCCCCTGCGCGGACGCGTGGTCGCGCGCGTCGAGCTCGAGCGCGAGACGGGTGAGATCCTCCAGCGGGCGTTCCGCCTTCGCCTCTGACTCGTACGGTCACCGACGGCGCGGGTGTCGC